>JBAPYC010000506.1:0-1563 GCA_049284535.1 Streptosporangiaceae bacterium | reverse complement strand
GTGCCCGGAGGCACCGCAGACGGCTGGTGCAGCTCTCGGCGGCCGTCGCCGCCAGCGGGGCACTGGCCCTGGGCCTGGCCACCGTCATCGGCTCCGCCAGCCCCGCCCCGGCGCCGGGCACGATCCGCACCGCGGCCTTCACCCTCGCCCGCAACGCCAACGGCACGGCGTCGCTGACGCTGAACCAGGGCCAGGTGTTCGACCCCGCCACGCTCCAGCAGGCCCTGGCCCGCGACAGCATCCCCGCCCTGGTCCAGACCGGCACCTACTGCACGTCCAATCCCGCGCCGCCCAGCGAGGGGACCCTTTCCATCCAGCTCCCCGACGGCAGCCCGGTACCCATAACCGGTCGCCGGTCGCCGGTCCGGCCGGATGCCGTGACCGTGATCAACCCCGCCGCCATGCCCGCCGGGACCGAGCTGAGCTTCACCTACAGCAACCACGACCGCGTTCTCACCGGAAGCCTCATCTACACAGCCGCCCACACCTGCAGCCCCACCCCTCCGGCGGGACTGCCCCCGGCACGGTAGCCTCCCGGCCAGTCCGCCATGGCCCGGCCCGCACAGGCCGGGCCAGGCCAGGACACCCGGGCAGAGCGCCGCCCGCCTCCTGACCCGAGCCACTGACAGCAACAATCGGCGAACGCCAGCCCCGCCTCCGCTTGACGTGTCACGTCAAGTCGGGTCACGCCAGCGTGACCAGCAGTGCCGACCACGCCTCCCCGGCCGCCCCGGCGATCGGGCCGTCGTCGCCCAGGGCCGCCGGCCGGATCGGTGGTGGATTGTCGCGCCGGTACGCCATCAGGCCGGCCTGGTAAGCAGCGTCGACTTCGTCCCGCGCTGCGGTCAGCAGGTCGATGCCGAGTCCGCCGAGCGTGACCAGGTCAGGGTCAATGCCGTTGACCAGGCCGGCGATGCCCCGGCCGAGGGCGCCTGCGACCGACTTCACGGCAGCGCGTTCGGCGGGCTTCGGTGCGGTCGCGCTGATTAGCCGCCGGGCGTATGCGACGTGGTCGCGCGGCGCCGGACGGCCGAGCAGCCGGGCCAGCGCGGTGCCGTCCACCGCGGTACCCCAGCAGCCCCGGGCGCCGCACGGGCAGGCGATCGCCGGGTCGCCGAACGGCATGTGCCCGAATTCCCCGGCCGCGCCGGTAGCACCGATCAGCGCGTGGCCGTGGTCGACCACGGCGCCCCCGAGGCCGGCCTCGATGCGCAGGTGCAGGGCAACCGAGGCGCTGGCCGCCGCGCCACGGAGGGATTCGGCCGAGGCCGCCAGTGTGGCGTCGTTGCCAGCTACGAAGACGGGCGCGTCGGGCCACAACTCGTGCAGGTCGATGTCGCGCCACAGCAGGGTGGCCGCGTCGAGGCGGTGAGCGGGCGAGACCGTGCCGGGGACGGCCAGGCCGAGCGCCCGCGGCCGATCCGCGTACCGGTCGCGGAAGGCGCCGATCGTGGCGGTGAGCGCTGCGGCGACCGTCGGCCAGTCGGCGCCGTCGTGTTTTCCGTCGCCGGTAGCCAGCACCTTTCCGCCCAGCTCAACCACATCGACCCGCCACGTTTCGTG
>JBAPYC010000505.1:0-2507 GCA_049284535.1 Streptosporangiaceae bacterium | reverse complement strand
GGCCGGCGGCAGGCACCGCGGCGCGCGGCCCGGTGAGGCCGCACCGACGGCCGGGCCGGGCCGTGAGACGATGACTCCAAGCAACCTGGGGGCGGGCTGCTAGATACCTGAGCAGCAAGAGGGAAGTGAGCTAGTGCCGCGGCAGGCGCGGATCCTGATGGTCGATGACCGATCCGAGAACCTGGTTGCGCTCGATGCGATCTTGTCCTCGCTGAACCAGATCCTGGTGCCGGTGCGCTCCGGCGAGCAGGCACTGGCGGCCCTGCTCAGCGACGAGTTCGCGGTCGTGCTGCTGGACATCATGATGCCGGGGATGGATGGCTTCGAGACCGCGGCCCGGATCAAGGCCGAAAGCCGGATCCCGGATGTGCCGATCATCTTCCTGACCGCCGTGGCGGGCCAGCCCGACCAGGCCTTCCGCGGCTACGCCGCGGGCGCCGTCGATTACCTGGCCAAGCCGTTCGACCCGTGGGTGCTCAAGGCCAAGGTGTCGGTCTTCGTGGAGCTGTATCTCAAGCGCCGGCAGCTGCGGGACCAGGCCGAGCTGCTGGGCGGGCGCCCGGTGCTGGAGCAGCTGTCCGGGCGGCTGCGGGACGTTGAGGAGGCGGTGGCCGCGCTGCGGCTGCTGCCCGCGGTGAGCAAGGACACCGAGGCGGCCCAGGCCGCGGCCGGGCTAGCCGGGCAGGTCGGCCGCCTGCGCGACGCGATGGACGTGCTCGGCGGCGGCCCCGCCTAGGGCGCATCTGCGGACGAGGCGGGGCTCAGGATGTGGTCGGGGCTGACGACGAGGCCGGGGCCGAGGGTGCAGCGGCCGGCCACGGGCCAGCCGGGGACAGCCAGCCGTCGCCCGGGACGTACTGCCGGACGACCCGCGCCGGGACGCCTGCGACCACGCAGCGGTCGGGAACGGTACCGCGTACCACCGAACCGGCCGCGATGACCACGTTCCGCCCGATGCTCGCCCCTGGCAGCACGACCACGCCCGCCCCGAGCCAGCTGCCCGAGCCGATCCGAACCTCCGCGTTGCACGGCAGCTGCTTGCCGATCGGCATGTCCGGGTCGGCGTAGCCGTGGTTCTGGTCGGTGATGTAGACGTAGGGACCGGTGAACACGTCGTCGCCGATGACCAGCGACTGGTGCGCGATGATGTGGCTGCCGCGGCCGATCACGCAGCGGTCCCCGATCCGCAGCACGGGCACCGGCCCAAGGTCCTGGCCGGGGACCATCCCGGCGGTCAGGCTCACATACGCGCCGATGAGGGTGTCCGCCCCGACGGCGATCCAGCGCTCGCCGAAGAACGTCCCGGTCGGGAAGGCGGCCGTCGACCTGTCGCCGAACGCGGCGAACCGGCGGCCCCCGGGAGTGGCGGCGGTCACCTCCCCGGACCGCTGGGCCTGGGCCCAGGCCCAGTGAACGGCCTGCCACTGGACCTGGCGCAGCCAGCCACGGATCCCGGTCACCGGCGGTGCGCCTACGGGCGGGCCGAGGCGGCCAGCTGGCCGCAGGCGCCGTCGATCTCCCGGCCGCGGGTGTCCCGCACCGTCACCGGCACGCCGTGCGTCTCCAGGCGGCGGACGAACTCGCGCTCGTCAGCGGGGCGGGACGCGGTCCACTTCGAGCCGGGCGTCGGGTTGAGCGGGATCAGGTTGACGTGCGCCAGGTGGCCGGCCAGCAGCGAACCCAGCATGTCGGCCCGCCAGGCCTGGTCGTTGATGTCCTTGATCATGGCGTACTCGATGGAGACGCGGCGGCCGGTGGCGGCGGCGTAGTCCCAGGCCGCGCCCAGCACCTCGGCCACCTTCCACCGCCGGTTCACCGGCACCAGCGTGTCCCGCAGCCCGTCGTCCGGGGCGTGCAGCGACACCGCCAGGGTGACCGACAGGCCCTCGGCGGCCAGCCGGCCGATGGCCGGCACCAGGCCCACGGTGGACACCGTGACCGAACGTTGTGAGATGCCCATGCCCTCGGGCACCGGGTCGGTGAGCCGGCGCACTGCCGCTATCACGGCCTTGTAGTTGGCCAGCGGCTCGCCCATACCCATGAACACGACGTTGGAGACCCGGCCCGGGCCGCCGGGCACCTCCCCGGCCGCCAGCAGCCGGGCGCCGGCCACCACCTGGGCCACGATCTCGGCGGTGGACAGGTTCCGCGTGAGGCCCGCCTGCCCGGTCGCGCAGAACGGGCAGGCCATCCCGCAGCCTGCCTGCGACGACACGCACATGGTGACCCGGTCCGGGTACCGCATGAGCACCGACTCGACCAGCGATCCGTCAAAGGCCCGCCACAGCGTCTTGCGGGTGGTCCCGCCGTCGCAGGCCATTTCGCGCTCGGGGGTCAGCAGCTGGGGCAGCAGGGCCTGGGCGAGCGCATCGCGGGACGCCCGCGGCAGGTCGCTCATCTCTTCCGGCCGGTCGGTGTAGTGACCAAAGAAGTGCCGGGACAGCTGGCTGGCCCGGAAGGCCGGCTCGCCCAGCCCGGTCACGGCGTCCCGCCGCCCGGCCAGCGGC
>JBAPYC010000504.1:0-13414 GCA_049284535.1 Streptosporangiaceae bacterium | reverse complement strand
CACCATGGCCGTCCGCCTCCCCTTGATAGGGGACCACATCTGAGCAGGACCGGCGGTCACCCCACGCGGGTGAAGTCCTAGCCGCGCTGGTCGCGGACCTGGCGCTTGATCCGGGCCAGCATGGCGGCCATGCCGCGCAGCCGCAGCGGGCTCACCAGGTCAGACAGCCCCAGCTGGCTGGTGAATTCGGGCGGGACGGCCAGCACGTCGTCTGCGCCGAGCCCGTCCAGACCGGCGTGCAGGATCGCAGCGAAGCCGCGGGTGGTGGGCGCCTCGAGCGGCGCGTCGAAGAACAGCCGGACCTCCGAGTCCGGCTCCACCTCGACCGCCAGGAACAGCGGCGTCTGGCACTCGGGCACCCGCTCGAGCTCGTCGTGGTGCTCGGCGTAGCGCTCGGGCAGGGGCGGCAGGTCCTGGGAGAACTCCAGCAGCAGCTGCAGCCGGTCCTTGGCCGGCATGTCGTTGAAGTCGTCCACGATCTCCTGCAGCCGGGGATGCAGGGCGGCGCCGCTCGCTGGCTGCCCGCTCGCAGGCTGCCCGCTCACAGGCTGCCCGGTCACGGGCTGTCCCCGCGGGTGATCGGGACCCGCACGCTGTTGCCCCACTCGGTCCACGAGCCGTCGTAGTTGCGGACGTGCAGGTAGCCGAGCAGGTGCTGCAGCACGAACCAGGTGTGGCTGGAGCGCTCGCCGATCCGGCAGTAGACGACCACGTCGTCATCCGGCGCCAGCCCGGCGTCACCCTGGTAGATGGCCTCGAGTTCGGCCCGCGGGCGGAAGGTAGCGTCCTCGGCGGCCGCCCGGGCCCAGGGCACGCTCCGCGCCCCGGGAATGTGACCGCCGCGCATCGCGCCCTCCTGCGGGTAATCGGGCATATGCAGCAGCTCGCCGCTGTACTCACCGGGTGAGCGCACGTCGATCAGCGGCTGGCCGAGGTGGGCCAGGACCTGGTCCTTGAACGCGCGGATCTGGGCGTCGTCGCGCTCCACGACCGGGTATTCCGCCTGCGGGCGCTTGGGGATGTCGGTGCTCACCGGTCGGCCCTCGGCCAGCCACTTGGCCCGGCCGCCGTCCATGAGGCGCACGTCAGGGTGCCCGAACAGGGAGGCCACCCACAGCGCGTACGCGGCCCACCAGTTGTTCCGGTCGCCGTAGAGCACCAGGGTGCTGTCGCGGCCGATCCCCTTGCTACCCATCAGCGCGGCGAAGCCCGCGCCGTCCACGTAGTCGCGGGTGACGGGGTCGTTGAGTTCGGTATGCCAGTCCAGCTTGACCGCGCCCGGGATGTGACCGGTCTCGTACAGCAGCACATCCTCGTCCGACTCGGCCACCACCAGCCCGGGATCGTCCAGGTGCTCGGCGACCCATTCGGTCGACACGATCATTTCCGGGTGGGCGTACTCTCCGAACTTCGGCGCGGGATCGTTCGGCAGCGCCATTGTTACCTCCGCTCGTGGTCGGACCGGGGACGCGAGTGCGGCACCGGCGACACCCACGCAATCTAACGCGCCAGGCCGGCGGCGCCTTCCCCGGCCGGCTATCGCGATCAGAACTGCTGGCCGGCGCCTTCGGCCGCGAGCTCGGGAGGGTCGGCAGTCACGGCGGGGTGCGGCTCGGCCACACTCTCGCGCACCAGCCGCAGGGCGATCCGGCCGATGGCCTGCTCGATCATCTGGGTCTGCTCCGGGCTGACCTCGTGGGCCTTGAGCCAGCCCTGCAGCTCGCCCATGAGCCAGGCCCGCCAGGCGGCGGTGATCTTCTCCGCCTCGGCCTGGCCGTGCTCGGTCAGCGTCAGCATGCCCGCGTCGTCGCGGGAGATGTACCCGGCCGTCACCTGCTCGGTGTAGAAGGGGCGCAGCACGCCGGCCGGAACGCCGATCCGGGCCTCCACGTCGGTCTCGCGGACAGTGCCGAACGCGAGCGTGCCGACGAAGACGCCCATCACGCCCCAGGCGGCGGCCGGGTCGAGGCGCGACCCGGAGCGGTTCAGGATCGCGGCGGAGGATGCCCCTTTGTCCCGGCGCAGCACCTGGCCGACCACGTTGGCCAGCTGGCGCTCGTTGTCGCTGCCCTCGGCGACGGCGAACCCGTCGCCCACGCCGCTGACCGCGGCCACGCCCCGCATGGCAACCTGGGGCAGGAACAGGGCCAGCACGAAGGCGACCACCGCGATCGGCACGGCGAACAGGAACACGTGCTGCAGCGACTGGGCGTAGGCGGCGACGATGGGCGCCCGGGCCTGGGCCGGGAGCCTCTTGACCAGCTCGGGACTGCTAACCGAGGCGGGCGGCACCCGGGCGCTGGCCAGCGCCGAAGCCAGCTTCCCCTTGAGCTGATTGGAGTAGATGCTGCCCATGATCGAGGCGCCGAACGAGCCGCCCAGCGTGCGGAAGAAGGTGACGCCCGAGGTGGCCGTGCCCAGGTCGGAGTAGGAGACGGTGTTCTGCACCACCAGGGTCAGGACCTGCATGATCAGCCCGATGCCGGCCCCGAGCACCAGCAGGGACAGCGACTCGACCCAGAAGCTGGTGCTGGCGCCCATCCGGGACAGCAGGTAAAGCCCGACGGCCGTCACCGCCGACCCGGCGATCGGGAACATCCGGTAGCGGCCGGTCCGGCTCACGATGGTCCCACTGGCCAGGGCGGTGGCCAGCAGCCCGAGCACCATCGGCAGCATCCGCAGGCCAGACGTGGTCGCCGATACCCCCTTCACGTACTGCAGGAAGGTGGGCAGGAACGTGATCGAGCCGATCATGGCAAAACCCACGATGAAGCTCAGTACCGAGCACACGCTGAACACCCGGCTGCGGAACAGGCGCATCGGCAGAATCGGTTCGGTCGCGCGCAGCTCCACCAGCACGAAGATCACCAGCGCGGCCACCGACACCGCGAACAGGCCGATGATGGTGGCGGACCCCCAGGCGTACTGCGTGCCTCCCCAGGAGGTAGCCAGGGTCAGGCCGGTCGCGCCCAGGGCCACGAACAGGCAGCCCAGGTAGTCGATGACTGGCTTGGCGCCGCTGCGCGTCTGCGGGATGGTCCGGGCGGCCAGCGCGATGACGATCACCGCGATCGGGACGTTGATGTAGAACACCCACCGCCAGGACAGGTTGTCGGTGAGCACGCCGCCGAGCAGCGGCCCGATAACGGTGGTGACCCCGAAGACCGCTCCGAGGGCGCCCTGGTAGGGCCCGCGCAGCCGCAGCGGGATGACGTCGGCGATCAGCGCCGTGGACGTCACGGTCAGCGCTCCCCCGCCGATTCCCTGCACCGCGCGGAACGTGATCAGCAGGACCATGCTGTTGGACAGGCCGCAGAAGAACGAGCCGATGATGAAGATGACCACGCCGAGCTGGAAGATCCGCTTGCGGCCGAACAGGTCGCCGAACTTGCCCGCCAGCACTGTCGACACCGTCTCGGCCAGCATGTACGCGGTGACCACCCAGCTCACGTGGCCGGCCCCGCCCAGGTCGCCGACGATGGTGGGCAGCGCGGTGGAGACGACGGTCTGGTCCAGCGCCGACAGCAGTATGCCGAGCAGGATGGTGACGAACACGAGGTTCATCCGGGCCCTGGACAGCTCGATGCCGCCCGCCGGCGAGGGCGCCTGGTCCGACGGCGACGCCTGGTCCAGCGGCGCGACCTCGCTCATGCGTCTCTCCTCACGCCGCCCGCGAACCGTAGAGAATCATCGTAGAGGGGTGGCCTGCGGCGGTCGATGGCCTTAGGGGCGGCCGCCGCCGAGGGCGGCCGCGACGACCTTCCCGACGTCCGCTTCCTCGGGCGGGATGCCGTCGCGCCCGGCGAACAGCAGGTGCCCGCCACCGATGAGCATGAGCGCGACGGTGTCGACGTCGGCACCGGCCGCGACGCGGCCCAGGTCCTGCTCGGCGGCGAGGTAGGACACCAGCATGGTCATGCCCTCGGCGAGCACCGGCACGCCCCCCGGCCGGACCTGGCGCAGCCGGATCCGCAGGTCGTCCCGGAAGGTGATCAGGCCGACGATGGCCAGCGCGACCGAGCCGAACAGGTCCGTCAGCGCGCCGGCCAGGTTGCCGGTGACGGTCCCGGTCCCGGCCGCGCCGAGCAGCGCGGCGCCCTGGTGCTCGATCCGGGCGATACGGTCCAGGACGAGCTCGGCCAGGAAGGCGTCGAAATCGGCGAAGTGACGGTGCAGGACGCCCTTGGCGCAGCCCGCCTCGGTGGTGACCGCGCGGCTGGTCAGCGCGTTCGGCCCATCGCGGAGGAGGATCCGCTCGGCGGCGCCGAAGAGCTGCTCGCGCGCGTCGCGCAGGGCCACGCCGGTCGGCACCGTCCGTCCTTCCTCCTTCGCCGTGCGCGAAAGGGATAGTCAAGTGGGCATGCGCCCATTTATGGTGGGCGCATGCCCACTGTACCGCCGGACGCAGCGCCCGTTCCCCCGCTCGATGCCCGGGAGTCGCACCGTGCGAGGCAGGTTGCGGAGTCGTTCGGCGCGGACGCCGAGCGTTATGACCGGACCCGGCCCCGCTACCCCGACGCTCTGGTGGAACGGATCATGGCCGCCAGCCCGGGACCCGGCATCCTCGACGTGGGCTCCGGCACCGGGATCGCGTCCCGGCAGTTCCAGGCGGCCGGCGGCCGGGTGCTGGGGATCGATCCCGACGAGCGCATGGCCGAATTCGCCCGCCGGCACGGAGTCGAGACCGAGGTGGCGAAGTTCGAGGACTGGGAGGCCAGTGGCCGGAAATTCGACCTGGTCATCGCCGGGCAGGCCTGGCACTGGGTGGACCCGGTCGCAGGCGCGGCCAAGGCGGCCCAGGTGCTGCGGCCGGGAGGCCGGCTGGCGCTGTTCTGGTACGTGTTCCAGCCCGCGTCTGAGCTAGCCGATGCTATCTCGGCGGTCTACCGCCGGGCCCTGCCAGGGACGCCGTTCGCCCGCGGGGTCATGCCCAGCCTGGACAGCTATTCGGCGTTCTTCACCAAGGCCATCGATGGGATGCGGCAGGCGGGCGGGTTCGGCGACGCCGAGCAGTGGCGGTTCGACTGGGACGGCAGCTATACCCGCGAGCAGTGGCTGGAGCTCGTGCCGACCTTCGGGGGCCACAGCACGTTCCCGCCGGCCACCCAGGCCGAGCTGCTGTCGGGCATCGGCGCAGTCATCGATGCGGCCGGGGGCCGCTTCGCCGCGCACTTCACCGCCGTGGCGGTCACCGGCATCCGGGTGTGATTTCGGTCCGGCGGGATTAAAAGCACCCCCTGGCGGTATTTCGGAAGTGTCGTGGCCTGCACTCTTCCACCTGATGTCTTCCGTCTTTTATCCCGCGGGCCGGCCTGATGCTAGGAGAACCTGCTACATGACCGAACCCCAGACCGATACCTCTGGGCTGGACCACCGGCACGGCCGGCATGACAGCCACCACGGGCGGCACGAGGGCACGCCCGCGCGCGGGGGCAAATGGTGGACGCTGGTCGCGGTCTGCCTCGGTACCTTCATGCTCTTGCTGGACGTCACGATCGTGAACGTCGCGCTGCCCGATATTCAGCGCGCGTTGTCATCGAGCTTCTCGGACCTGCAGTGGATCGTGGACGCCTACGCGCTGACCCTGGCGGCGTTCCTGCTGACCGCAGGCAGCCTGGCCGACATGTACGGCCGGCGCCGCCTGTACCTGATCGGGCTGATCGTATTCACCGGCGCCTCGGCGCTGTGCGGCTTCGCCACCAGCACGCTGATGCTGCAATTGTCCCGGGGCCTGCAGGGGGCCGGCGGGGCGATCATGTTCGCGGTCTCGCTCGCGCTGCTGGCCGACGCCTTCCGCGGCCGCGACCGCGGCATCGCCTTCGGCGTCTGGGGCGCGGTGACCGGCCTGGCGGTGGCCATCGGCCCGCTGCTCGGCGGACTGCTGACCAGCGGGCTGTCCTGGCGGTGGATCTTCTTCGTGAACGCCCCGATCGGCATCATCGCCATCGGCATCGTCACGTTCATGGTGGCCGAGTCGCGGTCACCGCACGCCCGCCGCCCGGACTGGCTGGGCTTCGTGCTGTTCACCGTGGCCCTGGCCAGCCTGGTGTACGGCCTGATCGAGTCTAGCCAGAAATCCTTCACCAACAGCCTGGTCCTCGGCTGTCTCGCCGCGGCGGCCGTGCTGCTGGCGGCGTTCGTGCTGGCCGAATGGCGGGGCAGCCATCCCATGTTCGACCTGACGCTGTTCCGGCTGCCGACCTTCAGCGGCGGCCTGGTGGCCGCCTTCGGGCTCAGTGCCTCGATCTTCGCGCTGCTGCTGTACCTGGTGCTGTACGTGCAGGACGTGCTGGGCTACTCACCACTGGCCACCGGGGTGCGGCTGATGGTTATCTCCGGCGGCATCCTGGCCACGTCCACCATCGCCGGGCGGCTCACCTCGCGAGTGCCGATCAGGCTGCTGATCGGGCCCGGGCTGATCATCATCGGCGTGGGGCTGCTGCTCATGCGCGGGCTGGACGCCAGCTCGTCGTGGACCCACCTGATTCCCGGCATGATCGTGGGTGGCGCCGGGGTCGGCCTGGTCAACCCGCCGCTGGCCTCCACCGCGGTGGGTGTGGTGGAGCCGGAGCGGGCCGGCATGGCCTCGGGCATCAACTCCACGTTCCGCCAGGTCGGGATCGCGACCGGCATCGCCTTGCTGGGGACGCTCTTCTCCAGCGAGGTGAAGAGCCAGGTCACGAGCCGGGCGGCCAAGATCCCGGGGCTGGGATCGCACGCTTCCCAGCTCGCCACCGCGGTGCAGGCCGGCCAGGTCGGGCAGGTCGTCAGCCGCGTGCCCGCGTCGGCCCGCAAGGCCGTGACGCAGACGGCCGCGGCGGCCTTCACCGCGGGCCTGGACCGCATCCTGATCATCGCGGCCATCATCGCGCTGGCCGCCGGCGTGATCTCCCTGCTCGCCATCCGCGGCAAGGACTTCCACCGCGAACAGCAGCAGGAGCCCGGACGCGAGCAAGAACCCGGACGCGAGCAGGAGCCCGGTCGCGAGCAAGAGCCTGAAGGCGCGTCCTGACCCCGGGTGTTCAGATCAGCTGAAGCTGACGGGCCCGGCGCACTGCCTGGCTGCGATTGTCCGCCGCCAGCTTGCGGTAGATGTTCCTGACGTGCGACTTGACCGTGTTGACGGAGATGTACATCTGCTCGGCGACCTCAACCGTGTTCAGCATGCCTGACAGATGCGCAAGCACCTCCCGCTCGCGTTCGGTCAGCGGTTCGATGGGCAGGACCGCCGGCACCCCGGCGGCCTCCAGAGGGGCCGGGAGCTGGTCGTGGCCCAGCGCGGGAGCGAGCAGGAGCCGGTGGCTGTCCGCCAGCACAGGGTCACGGCGCAGCACGGCCCCGAGCCAGCTGCGCTCCAGCGCGAACGGCAGCCTGAACTGCTCCCGTTTGGCCAGCCGCAGCGCGGACGCCAGCGACCGGCGGCCGCGGCCGTCGTCACCACCGGTGTAGCAGAGGCGCGCCTCTACCAGCCACGCACACACGCGCATCAGGTCTGGTGCGTCGCCGCCGGCGGCGAGGGCCGGGGCAAGTGCGCGGTGAGCCGCCTCTGCGTTCCCAGCGACCGCCCAGGCATGGGCCAGGGTGATCCCGGCGGCCCGGGAGGGACCAGCATGCTCAGCGGTGGCCACCGCGGCCTGGTTGTCACCGGCCGCCGCGTGCGCTCGTGACTGGATCAGGCCAAACTGCTGGTCCAGCCACGCCGGAACGGACCAGCCCGCCCGGGCCCGGGCGACGATCTGCGCCGCCACCGCAGGGCGTCCCTCGGCGAGGGCACCGCTGGCGGCGACCAGATAGGCCGCCGCCCCGACCAGCTTGTCCGGCCTGACGCCGAGAGCGTCGTCGGCCAGCTTGATACAGCTGCGTGCCTCACGAAGCTCGCAGCGGGCCAGATGCACCCAGGCCAGCGCGACCAGCGGTGCGGCCCCGGGCCCGGACCGCCGGTGCTCGCTAGCCAGGGAAACCGCCTGATCCGCCAGCTCGGCGGCGCGCCCGAGCCGGCCGCGCAGAGCCTCCGCCAGCGCCAGCAGCCCCACTGAGCCGGCCAGCTCGTGTTCCCGGCCGGAGGCGGCCTCGGCGGCCACCCTGGCCTCCAGCACGCGGACCGCCTCGTCACAGCGGCCAGACCACAGCTCGACGGCGGCTCGGCCGGACAGCACCCGCAGCACAACGTCGGGGTGACGGGCGAGCTTTGCGTCCGGGACCCTGTCCACCATCAGCTCCGCCCGGCTGACGGCCGTCGCCGCCGCGCTCAGGTCGCCGCTGCGAAGGCAGACGGTAAGCCGGATCACATCGGCGGTGAGCCGGGCCGCCAGTTCCTCGTCAGCGGGCAGCGGCTCGAGCAGGCCGCCGGCGGCATCCAGCGCGGCGATACACGACTCATGCTGCCCCGCGCTCAGTGCCATCGCCGCCGAAACCAGGTAGGGCTGCGGCTCGGTCCAGGCTTTACCGGGGGGCAGGCCGGCGAGTTCGTCCGCGACGCACTGGCCGTCCCGCGGTTCGATGACCTGGCCGATGGCCAGGTCATCGACGATCGTAGCTGCGGCCAGCGGCCAGTCACCGGCGGCAACGGCGTGCCGCACTGCCTCGGTGAGCATGCCGGTCCGCTCGTACCAGCAGGCCGCGCGCCGGTGCAGGGCGGCCACCCGGTCAGGATGCTCGTACCGCAGTCTCAGCCGGAGCACATCGGCGAACAGCGTGTGATAGCGGTACCAGCCGGAGCCAATCGGCTGGACCAGCGCGTTCGTCTGCGCCAAGGCGGCCAGGATGGCCGCGGCCTGCTGATTTGCGGTCAGTTCGACCGCCAGCGGGCCACTGACATGCTCCAGGACGCTCGTGCTGAGCAGGATCTCGCGGACGTCCGGTGGCTGTACGTTGAGGACCTCGTCGACCAGGTAGCAGGTCAGGGTGCTGTCCTCGGCGATCAGCTCCTTGACGAACAGGTCTGGGTCGGGATGGGTCTCCAGGGATATCGCAGCCAGGCGCAGGCCCGCCGCCCAGCCTTCCGTTCGCTGATTCAGGCTCTCCAGCGCGTCCGTGGTGAGCAGGCCGCCGTGCTGGTCGAGAAGCAGGCCGGCCTCATCGAGGGTGAAGGCCAGGTCACTGGCCCGGATCTCGGTCAGCTGCCCGGCCAGCCGGTACCGGTGCAGCGGCAGCAGCGGGTCCGTCCGCGAGGCCACCACCAGCCGCAGACCAGGCCCCACGTTCCGGAGCACGAACTCCAGCCCCTTGAATATGCCCAGATCGGTCACCAGGTGCAGGTCGTCGAGGATCAGGGTGACCGAGGGGGACTGAGTGGCCAGTTCCGCCGTCAGCCGCAGCAAGAATCCCTCATCGCCGCCCCGTCCGCGCGGGGCCCGCAGGGCCTTCGGCAGCGTGACGCCGGCCTGGCGCAGCGCCGCCACGACGTGGGACCAGAACACGCCGGGCCGGTTGTCGAATTCATCCAGCCCGACCCAGGCCACTGCGCCTGGTTCAGCCGCCGCCCACAACGCCAGGTCCACCGTCTTGCCCGCGCCGGGCGGCCCGGTAACAACGGTCAGCGGGCAGCACCGCACCCCCTCCGCGATCAGGTCGGTAATCCGCGGCCGCGGCACGGTCCACTGCGGTACGCCCGGCGCGGTGATCTTAGAGATCGGGATGGGATGGCCGCCAGACCCGGCTGGCCGCCGGCCTCGGGTTGACGTTTGGCTGGGAGCATGAGCGGCCATTGGTACCTCCCGGTTGGCATAAGGGACGCTGTGGCCCGCCTTACACCACCCAACGCCAGTGGTGCCGGCTGTGCATCATGCGATCAGCATGAAAGCCGGCTTGGGGGCATTCCGCCAGGCGAAACGGCAGGTCTTCCGCCGCCCGGGCACTGGTGCAGTGGTCGTCTCAGCCCGGTAGCACGTACCAGGATCAGCGTGGCGGTGAGCTGGCCGGGCAGCCCGGAGTCCTCTTCGGGCTACGCCGGTGAACAGCCGCTGGCGCCGGGGCCCGTCAGTTATCGTCGAGTTCTTCCAGCGCGGCCGCAACGTCGTAGCCGAGCGCAGCGGCTACCTCGGGAGCGGCGCACACGACCCGGCCGAGCCCAGCGACCGGGGCGATGACCAGCAGAACGTCGGCGATCTCGTCGTCGGTAGCGCCCGCAGCCAGGGCCCGGGTGGTACTCCACTCCACACAGGCTCCCGGCGACCCGATCGCCACCGCCACCGCGAGCTGGAGCAGCGCGGCTGCCTTGGGGTCCAGGGCCAGGGTCCCGGGCGGACCGAGGTCGAGGCCGGTCTCGTCCCGGACGAAGCCCTCGTCGATCATCGACAGCCTGCGCAAGGTTTCGGTGAATCTCGCCGTCTCGCTCATGCATCTCCACTAGCCATATCAGGTCAAGTGGATCCTGCAGCGGAGCGGGCGTCATCCCCCCGATGGCATGAAACTGATTGTCATCCCTCGAGGAGGCCCAGCTCCCGGGACCTGGTGACGGCCTGGTGGCGCGAGGAGGCGCCGAGCTTACGGTAGATCGACATCGCCTGGGATTTGACCGTGTGCGGCGACAGGAACATCTCGGCGCCAATCTCGGGAAACGACATGTGGGTGGCGAGCATAGGCAGGACGCGCAGCTCGGCCGTGGTCAGCGACGACGCCCCGGGGGTCACCGGGGCGCGGTCGGTTGCCAGCCGGGCCCGCAGCGCCTGAGCCTCGCCAGCCAGGGTGCCTAGGTCCGGCCGGTGCCGGAACACCTCGTCGATCTCTCTCATCAGGGTCTGGGCTCCGGCCGTGTCCGCCAGCGCAAGATGCACGTGGGCGAGCTCGATCCGGGCCTGAACGGCCAGGTGGGGATGGACATAGGTGAGCAGCGGCCGCAGACGCTGAGCACTGACGAGCTCCCGTCGCGCCGCCGCGACATCTCCCTCGTGCAGGGCCACCCGGGCCTGTACCGCGCAGACGAACGTATTCTCCATTCCCGCCCGGCGCATCACGTCACTGGCCTGGCGAGCGAAGCCGCTGGCGGCACTCCAGTCACCGCGGGCAATGGCCAGCAGCGTCCGCTCGCAGAACGCGGCCGCCAGCACATCAGGCGCTGCGACGTCTCCCCCTTCGCTGATCGCCTTCTCCAGGGCGGCGTCAGCACCGGCTGGGTCACCCGCAAGGACCAGCGCGATGCCCCGGCACGTTCCGGCGAGCGGCACCACGACACCGGCGGCCGCGAACCGCCGCACGGCCTCGTCGGCGTCGGCGAGCATCTGCTTGACCCCGTGCCGGCACATGAGAGCCCGGAGCACGGTGGCCCACGCCTTCGATCCCGACTCCCCGGACCCGGGAGTGCCGCCGTGTCCCGCGTGATCGGCAGCATCGGCCCACCGCTCGGCGTCGGCCGCCTGTCCCAGCTGCGAGGCCAGGAGCGAGGCCCAGACGGCAGCCATCGGATGTCCCGATATCCCGTCGTGGCCCTCCAGCCACTGCAGCCAGCGCTGAACGGTCGCCAGCCGGGCCTGCCGGAAAGCCGACAGGGCGAGCTTTTCCACCAGTTCGGCCACGACTTCGACGTCTCCAGCGGCGATGGAGTACTCCAGCGCCTCTTCGGGCCGGCCGCGGTCCAGGCACCAGGTGGCTGCGCGGCGCCGCAGCACCGGCATCAGGCCGGGCTCGAGGCGCTCCAGCTCGGCCAGCAGCATGTCCCGGAACAAGTGGTGATAGCGATACCACACTCCGCGCCGGTCCAGCGGAACCAGCAGCAGGTTGGATCGGGCCAGGTCGGCCAAGGCGGCGGCGGAGCCGGGCTCGGTGAGGACCGCCTCGCACAGCGACCCGCACATCCGGTCCAGGACCGCGGTCCTGGTCAGGAACATCCGGTGCCGCTGGGAGATGCGGGCCAGGAACTCTGACTCCATGTACTGGCTCACGAACTGGTCGTCGCCGCCGAAGGAGGCGACCGCGCCGTCTGGTGAGCCGCCTTCTCTCAGGTACAGCGCGGCCAGGTACAACCCGGCCGGCCACCCTTCGGTTCGCTGGTGCAACGCGGCCAGCTCGTCCTCGTCCAGGGTCACCCCGGCCGCGCGCAGCAGCGAGGCTGCCTCGCCGCGGGTCAGGGCCAGGTCGGCGGGGCCGATCTCGGCGAGGCGGCCCTCCGCGCGCAGCCGTGCGATGCGCAGCGGTGGCTCGCCGCGGCCCGCCAGGACCAGCTGTGAGCCGGGCGGCACATGGTCGGCCAGCACCGACAGCGCGTCCCTGCCTTCGGCATTATCCAGCAGGTGGACGTCGTCCAGCACCAGGAGCAGCGGCACGGTCATCGACCAGAACGCCGACGCCAGCCGGGGCACCACCGAGCCCGGAAGCGAGCTCAGCGGGGAGGCCAGTGCCTCGAATACCCGCGTGGGCAGCGGCTGGACCGCATTCAGCGCCTCGGCCACGTAGCTGAGCAGGAGCTTTGGGTCATTGTCCCGCTCGTCGAGCGAGACCCAGGCTACGGCCCGGCCGTCACGTGGGATCCACTGCGCCAGCAGCGTGGTCTTCCCGTAGCCTGACGGCGCCGCCACCGACACCACGGTTCGGGCCTCGTCTCGCGCCAGCCGGCCGAGCAGCGACGACCGCCCAATGGTCCCCGGCCGGACCTCCGGGGGGCGTAGCTTCGACGTCATGAGGTCGAACCCCAGTTCGACCGCGCGCCCCGCCCGGCCGGGCCGCGTACGCAAGTCTGCGCCGTCCATGCCCCAACCGCATTTCTTACGGACGATGTGCCTTTTTCATGCTAGCGGCGTGTGCCGGGTTCGCTCAGGCGGGACTGGCATCACGGCTGGGCAGAGGGGAAGCGGGGAGCCCGCTTCTCGCGCAGGGCGGTGTAGCCCTCCAGGACGTCGGGGCCCATGAAGGTGAGCATCTCGTAGGCGGCGGAGGAGTCGAAGGTGGGACCGGCCATCCGCAGCCAGTTGTTCAGCGACCGCTTGGTCAGCCGGATCGCGGGCTGCGAGCCGGTGGCCAGCTGGTCGGCGACCCGCAGTGCCTCGTCAAGCACCTGCTCGCGCGGCAGGGCCTTGGCCACCATCCCGATCCGCTCGGCCTCGGCGCCGGTGATCATCTCCCCGGTGAGCAGGTAGTAGCGGGCCTTGGCCATGCCCGCGAGCAGCGGCCAGATGATCGCGGCGTGGTCCCCGGCCGCGACGCCGAGCTTGACGTGCCCGTCGCCGATCCGGGCGTCCTCGGCGGCGATGGCCACGTCGGCCAGCAGCGCGGCCACCGTGCCGGCGCCCACCGCCACCCCGTTGATGGCCGAGACGATCGGCTTCTCGCAGTTGATGATGTTGTAAACGAGGTCGCTCATCTCCTTGAGCATGTGCGAGACGCCGTCGTAGTCACCGGCCATCCGCTCGACCATGGCCAGGTCCCCGCCCGCGCAGAACGCCTTGCCCGCGCCGGTGATGACGGCGACCCGCGTCTGCGG
>JBAPYC010000503.1:0-9790 GCA_049284535.1 Streptosporangiaceae bacterium | reverse complement strand
GCGCCGGGCTGCCGCGCCTGCTGCCCGCCGGCCCCGAGGACCTGCGCGCGCACCTGGCCCGCTACGGACCGCTTCCGTACCGGGAGATGCCCGGCCTGCTGATCGACGATGTCGAGGCGGCCGGCCTGACCGGCCGGGGCGGCGCGGCCTTTCCCGCCTACCGGAAGCTGGCCGCGGTGGCCCGCGCCCGCGGAAGCCGGAAGGTCGTC
Organism: Streptosporangiaceae bacterium; assembly: GCA_049284535.1. Classification (GTDB taxonomy): domain Bacteria; phylum Actinomycetota; class Actinomycetes; order Streptosporangiales; family Streptosporangiaceae; genus Palsa-504. The sequence continues at coordinate 9,581 of JBAPYC010000503.1, read as the reverse complement.
GTGGCCAACGGCGCGGAGAGTGAGCCGGCCAGCCGCAAGGATGAGCTGCTGCTGCGGCTCGCGCCCAACCTGGTGCTCGACGGGCTGCAGCTGGCCGCCGAGGCGGTCGGCGCCACCGAGGCTCACCTGTACGTGCACGAGCCCCGGGCGGAGCTCCTGCGCGCCCTGGCCGAACGGACCTCCCGGGGCCTGGACCGGATCGCTGCCGGCATTACCCAGGCGCCACCGCGGTTCCTGGCCGGCCAGGAGACCGCGCTGGTAAACCGGATCGGCGGCGGCCCGGCGCTGCCCACCTTCCAGCCGCCGCGAGTCAGCGAGCGCGGCCTGGACGGTGCGCCCACCCTCGTCCAGAACGCGGAAACCCTGGCCCACCTGGCCCTGATCGCACGGTACGGCCCGCGCTGGTTCCGGGCCGCGGGCACCGACGCCGAACCCGGCAGCATGCTCGCCACCGTGTACAAGCCGGGCGCGAAGCCGTACGTCGTCGAGACTGAGCCCGGCACACCCCTGGCCCACCTGCTCGGCGCAGGCCCCGACGTCCAGGCTTGGCTGGTCGGCGGATATCACGGCACCTGGCTGCCCATACCGGACGCGGCTGGGCTGCGGCTGGACAACGCCTCACTGCGCCAGTTCGGCGCTGCGGTGGGCGCGGGCGTACTGGCCGCGCTCCCAGCCGACCGGTGCGGCCTGGCCGAGACGGCCCGGGTCGTCCGCTACCTGGCCGCCGAGTCGGCGGGCCAGTGCGGCCCCTGCCTGAACGGCCTGCCCCGGATCGCCGCCGGGCTGGCCGAGCTGGCGGGGGCCGGGCATCGCCGGCAGACCCAGGCCGATCTGGAACGCTGGTCCGGTCTGGTCACCGGGCGCGGTGCCTGCCACCACCCCGACGGCACCGTCCGGTTCGTGCGCAGTGCACTGACCGTCTTCCAGCCCGAGATCGCCCGGCACGCGCGGGGTCAGTGCAGCGCCATCAACCATGGGGCCACGACCCGCGAGCCGTTCCTGCCGCTGCCGCCCGGCCTGCCCACCCGTGAGGAGGACTGGATCTGACCATGGCCGACACGCTCCGGGTGAACCCGATCAACTGCTCCGGCCACGGCGTATGCGCCGAGCTCCTGCCCGAGCTCGTCTCGCTGGACGAATGGGGCTACCCGCTCATCGACCCCCGCCCGGTGCCCCCCGCCCTGGACCGGGACGCGCGCCGGGCGGTGGCGGCCTGCCCCGCCCTGGCGCTCAAGCTCGTGCGGGCAGAAGAACCAGCCCGCCGGTAAACCTCAGAGTGCCCCCGGGGGGACGACCCCCCGAGCCCCCCATAAAACCTCTACAGCACGTCGTGCCCCGGATGCGGTTCGGCCGGGATCGTGCCCAGCCGCCCGGCCTGGAAGTCCTCGAATGCCTGCTGCAGCTCGGCCCGGGTGTTCATGACGAACGGCCCGTACGCCGCGACCGGCTCCCGGATCGGCTGGCCGCCCAGCAGCAGGACGTCCATGTCGCCCTTGGCGTCCGCGGCGAACGTGATCGCGTCGCCCGCGCCGAACACCACCAGCTGTCCCATCCGCACCGGACGCTTCTCGGAACCCGCAGTGCCCGAGCCGGCCAGCACATACGCCAGCGAGTTGAAGTCCGCCCGCCACGGCAGCCGCACCTGCGCGCCCGCCGACACGGTGGCGTGGACCAGGGAGATGGGCGTGTGCGTGATCCCAGGGCCCGCATGCCCGCCGAACTCCCCGGCGATAACCCGCAGCAGCGCCCCGCCGTCAGCCGAGGACAGTAGCGCGACCTGGCCGGCCCGGATGTCCTGGTACCGCGGCGCGGTCATCTTCTGTGCCGCCGGCAGGTTGACCCACAGCTGGAACCCGTGGAACAGCCCGCCGCTGACCACCAGCTCCTCCGGCGGCGCCTCGATGTGCAGCAGGCCCGCGCCCGCGGTCATCCACTGGGTGTCACCGTTGGTGATCAGCCCGCCGCCGCCGTTGGAGTCCTGGTGCCGGAACGTGCCGTCGATGATGTAAGTCACGGTCTCGAAGCCGCGGTGCGGGTGCCATGGGGTGCCCTTCGGCTCGCCCGGGCCGTAGTCGACCTCGCCCATCTGGTCCATGTGGATGAACGGGTCGAGCCGCTTGAGGTCGACCCCGGCGAAGGCCCGCCGCACCGGGAACCCCTCGCCCTCGTAGCCGGACGGGGCGGTGGTCACCGAGGTGACCTTCCGCTCGGCCTCGTTCACGTCGGGCTCGGCGACCCGCGGCAGGACGAGTATGTCGTCGACGGTAATAGCTGGCATGGCAGCCTCCTCAGCTTGATGCCAGTCTAACCCTAGTTGAAGTTTCAAATATTCCGAACGGGCGGGGGTGCACGCCCCCGCTCAGCCGCCCTGCTCGTTACCATGGGCAGCCATGGACTCCTACGCGAGCGCGGGCGTGGACGAGGAACGCGAGCAGGACGTGTTCGCCCGGGCCATGCGCCCGTGGCTGGCCCGGACCAAGGTCGCCTCCCCGATAGTGACCAGTATCACCGGCCTGGCCAGCGGCTACTTCGCCACCTTGATGCACATCCCGCCCGGGCCGGCGATCGCGCTGACTACGGACGGGGTCGGCACCAAGATCCTGCTGGCCCGGGAGGCGGGGCGCTGGGAGAGCGTCGGGGTCGACTGCGTGGCCAACAACGTCAACGACGTGATCTGCACCGGGGCCGTGCCGCTCGCCCTGCTCGACTACATGGCCACCGACCGGATCGACGAGACCGTGCTGGAGGCGCTGGCCCACGGCCTGTACACCGGCGCCACCGAGGCCGGGATCGCCATCCCCGGCGGCGAGATCGCCCAGATAGGCGCCATGCTGGCCCCATCCGATGGCGGCCCGCCCATGCTCGACCTGGTCGGCACCGCGATCGGCGCGCTGCCCGAGGGGCGCACTCCGGTGGACGGATCGCAGGTCGCCCCGGGTGACGTCATCCTGGCCCTGCCCAGCTCCGGCCTGCACAGCAACGGCTACTCGCTGGCCCGCCAGGCGCTGTTCACCGATGGCGGTCTCACCCTGGACAGCCCGGTGCCCGGTACCGGCCAGCGCCTGGCCGACGCGCTGCTCGAGCCCACCCGGATCTACGTGCGCGCCGCCGAGGCGCTGTGGACCGCGGGCATCACCCCCCGCGGCCTGGTCCACATCTCCGGCGGCGGCCTGCTGAACCTGGCTCGCCTCGCCGCCGACGTGTCCTACGAACTCGACGCCCTGCCGGCGCCGCACCCGGTCTTCGCCCTCATCGCCGAGTCCGGCAACATCCCGGCCGCCACCATGTACGCCACCTTCAACATGGGCACCGGCTTCTGCGTCGTCGTCCCGCCCGCCGAGGCCGACGCGGCCGCCGCCGCCCTGGCGAGCGCGGGCGAGAAGCCAGCCATCGCCGGTCACGTCACCGACCGCCCCGGCCACTACGTCTCGATCCCCGCCGCCGGCCTCGAAGGCCAGGGCGACACCTTCACCCCGACCCACAGGTCACACACACCCCATACGCCTCAGGATCGCCGCGCCGCAAACGATGTGGATGCCGCGCTCGGGTAGCTCTAACTACCCCAAAGCGTCATCCACGCCTTATCCGAACGCGCCCGAACGCCCCCAAGCCCGGCGCCAGCCCACCGCCTCACGCTCCCCGTCCCCGCGCCAAGCACCTCAAAGACCCCGTGATCACCAAGGCCGGCCTCGCGATACCGTCGTAGGCATGGACGTCCGTGGCTATGTCGAGTCGAACGCGCCCGAATTCTTTGCCGCCCTGAAGCAGTGGCTGGCGATCCCGTCGATCTCCGCCGACCCGGACCGGCACGGTGACGTGCGCCGCAGCGCCGAATGGCTCGCCGGTCACCTCCGCGAGGCCGGTTTCGGTATCGCGGAGATCTGGGAGACCGCGGACGGCGGGCTGCCGTCGGTCTTCGCCGAATGGCCGGCCGCGGACCCAGCTGCGCCGAGAGTCCTGGTCTACGGCCACCACGACGTCCAGCCAGTCGAGCCGCTCGAGGAATGGGACGACCCGCCCTTCGCCCCCGTCGAGCGCGGCGGGCGGCTGCTGGGCCGGGGCGCTTCCGACGACAAGGGCCAGGTGCTCTTCCACTCCCTCGGCATCCGGGCCGGCCTGGCCGCCAGTGGTGCCGCGGCGCCGCCGGTCACCATCAAGCTGCTGGTCGAGGGCGAGGAGGAGTCCGGCTCGGAGCACTTCGCCGACCTGCTCCGGCGCGAGCGGGACCGGCTGGCCTGCGACGTCATCGTGGTCAGCGACACCACCATGTGGGCCGCGGACGTGCCGTCCATGTGCACCGGCATGCGCGGACTGGCCTCGGTGGAGGTCACGCTGACCGGTCCCGAGCGCGACCTGCACTCCGGGTCGTTCGGCGGGGGAGTACCCAACCCGCTGCACGCGATGGCGAGCCTGCTGGCCGGCCTGCACGACGAGCAGGGGCGGGTCGCCCTGCCCCGGTTCTACGACAAGGTCCTCCCGCTGTCCGACCAGGAGCGGGACCTGATCGCCAAGCTGCCGTTCGACGAGAAGCAGTGGCTGGCCGAAGCCGGCCACAGCGGCGCCCTCGCTGGCGAGCAGGGCTTCAGCACACTAGAGCGGATCTGGGCCCGGCCCACGGCCGAAGTCAACGGGATGTGGGGCGGCCACACCGGGCCGGGCGGGAAGACCATCATCCCGCGGGCCGCACACGCCAAGATCTCCTTCCGGCTGGTCGCCGACCAGGACCCGGCCGACGTGGGTCAGGCCTTCCGCGAGTACGTGGCTGCGCACACGCCAGAAGGACTCGAGGCCACGGTGACGGTCGGGGCCGGGGTCCGGCCCTCCCACTCGCCGATCACCTCACCGGCCGTGCAGGCCGGGCGCCGGGCCATGGAGCGGGCTTTCGGCCGCGAGGTGCTGTTCACCAAGGAAGGCGGCAGCGGCCCGGAAGCGGACCTGGCCGACATCCTCGGGGCGCCGCTGGTGTTCGTGGCCGTCGGCCTGGACAGCGACCGGATCCACGCGCCGAACGAAAGCATGGATATGTCCCTGCTGCTCAAAGGGGCCGAGGCGTCGGCCTACCTGTGGGACGAACTCGCCGCCACGGACCTGCGGTGACGCCCCTGGAGGGGCTCGCCCTGTCCCGCGGCACCGTGGACCGGATCACCGAGAAGCGCAGCGACCCGGCCTGGCTGGACGCCGCGTGGGCCGACCCGCGGACCCGGGTGCTGGTCGTGCACCATGGCCAGGCGCTGATCCGTGCCGAGGACGACCACGCCGAGCTGGTCTTCGTCTCGCCCGCCGAGGCCCCGGACGGGATCCGGATGCTGCTGGGCGAGGACACCGACGGGATCGTGTACTTCGCCGTCTCTGCTGACCTTCCCTGGGCTGCCCTGCCCCCCGTAGAGGACGGATCAGTCCGGCCCACCTCCCTGCGCGAGGCCGGGACCCTGCTCTCGGACCGCGACGCCGGCCTGTTCACGCACGCGGTGGCCCTGGCCAACTGGCACGACACGCACACGCACTGCCCGCAGGACGGTACCCCGACCGTCGTCGAGCCGGGCGGCCACTCGACCCGCTGCCCGGCGGACGGCAGCCAGCACTTCCCGCGCACCGACCCGGCCGTGATCATGCTGGTCACCGACCCCGATGACCGTGCCCTGCTGGCCCGTAACGCCAATTGGCCCGGTCGTCGCGTTTCAATCCTGGCTGGTTTCGTGGATCCGGGGGAGTCGGCCGAGCAGGCCGTGATACGCGAGGTGCACGAGGAGACCGGCATCACGGTCACCAACGCCCGGTATGTGGGCAGCCAGCCCTGGCCCATGCCGCGCAGCCTGATGCTGGGTTTCGTGGCCGACGCTGCGGCCGGCCAGGACATCGCCGTTGACCACGACGAGCTGGCCGAGGCCTACTGGTTCAGCCGGGACGAGCTGGCGACCGCGATCAAGACCGGCGAGATCGCGCTCCCGCCCTCGGTGTCGATCGCGCGGCACATCATCGAGTCCTGGTTCGGCGGCCCGCTGCCGCCCTCGACCTGGCCAGAGCCCCCACCGAGCAGGGAGCCCTCACAAAGCAGGGAGCCCAGGTGAGCACGGCCGCCGTCCCGCGCACCAACTGGGCGGGCAACATCAGCTACGGCGCCCCGGACTTCGAGTCCCCGGCTTCCATCGGCGACCTGCAGACCGTGGTGGCCCGGGCCAGGCAGGTCCGGGTGCTGGCCACGGGCCATTCCTTCAACGACATGGCGGACACCAGCGGGGTCCAGGTCAGCCTGGCCGGCCTGCCGCCGGAGATCGAGATCGACTCGGCCGCCGGGCAGGTCCGGGTGGCGGCGGGCCTCAGCTATGCCCAGCTGGCCGGGTATCTGGATGATCATGGCTTCGCCCTGCGCAACCTGGCCTCGCTGCCGCACATCTCGGTCGCCGGGGCGTGCGCCACTGGCACCCACGGCTCGGGCCCGGGCAACCAGAACCTGGCGGCGTCAGTGCGGGCCATGGAGGTCGTCACGGCCGGCGGCGACATCGTCGAGCTCCGCCGCGGGGACGATGTCTTCCCCGGGACCGTCGTCCACCTGGGGGCGCTCGGCGTGGTCAGCCGGGTCGTGCTGGAGGTCGTTCCGTCGTTCGAGGCCAGCCAGCGGGTTTATGAGAACCTGCCGCTGGACGTGCTCGACGACTACTACGACGACATCATGGCGGCCGGGTACAGCGTGAGCCTGTTCACCGACTGGCGCGAGCCCCGCCTGACGCAGGCCTGGTTCAAGCAGCGCCTGCCAGAAAACGGCGCCGGTGCCGACGACGGCCCGCCGCCGGTCGCCGGTGAGCCCTGGTTCACCGCCACCCCCGCCCGAGTCAATTGCAACCCGGTCCCGGGCCTGACCGGGGAGAATTGCACTCAGCAGCTCGGCGTGCCCGGCCCCTGGCACGAGCGGCTGCCGCACTTCCGGCCGGAGTTCACCCCGAGTGCAGGCGACGAGCTGCAGTCGGAGTATCTGGTGCCGGCCGGGCATGCGGTCGAGGCCATCAAGGCTCTGCAGCAGATCGCCGCGACGATGGTCCCGGTCCTGCGGGTGTGCGAGTTCCGCCGGGTGGCGGCCGATGATCTGTGGCTGAGCGCCTGTTACCGCCAGGACAGCGCGGCGTTCCATTTCACCTGGATCCGGGACACCGAGGCCGTGCTGCCGGTAGTGACCGAGCTGGAGCGGCAGCTGGCCCCGTTCGCTGCCCGGCCGCACTGGGGCAAGGTCTTCACTGCCTCGGCCGAGGACCTGCACGCCCTGTTCGAGCGGCTGCCCGACTTCGTGGACCTGGCCCGCCACTACGATCCCGCGGGCAAGTTCCGCAACGTCTACACCGCCCGTTACCTAGGACGCTAGCCATGAGCATCGAGGTTGAGGCCATCCGCGCCGTCACCGGCGAGGATGTGGCCGCGATCAACCGGCTGCTGCCGCAGCTGTCGAAGTCGGCGCCCCCACTGGACGCCGGGACGCTGGAGCGCATCGCGACCCGGGACGGCAACACGCTGCTGGCCGCCCGTTCGGCCGGAAAGATCATCGGCGTGCTGACCCTGGTCACCTTCCCGATCCCGACCGGCACCCGGGCCTGGATCGAGGACGTCGTGGTGGACGAGGCCGCGCGCGGCCAGGGCGCCGGCGAGGCCCTGACCCGGGAGGCCATCCGGCTGGCCAGGGCCGCCGGGGCCCGCACGGTCGACCTGTCGTCCCGCCCGTCCCGCGAAGCCGCCCACCGGCTGTACCTGCGGCTGGGGTTCCAGGTCCGGGACACGGCCATGTACCGGCTGGCCGACGGCTGACCCGTGTCGCTCCACGGCACGGCCGCCTACGACGGCCTGACCGGCCTGCCGCCGCTGGTCGAGCGCGCGGTCGCCCTGGCCAGGCGCGAGGGCTTCGGCAACTCCTGCCGCCCCGAACACGGCCGGCTCCTGCTCGCGCTCGCGGCCGGCGCCGCGGCCATCGGGGAGACCGGTACCGGCTGCGGGGTAGGGCTGGCCTGGCTGGCCTCGGGGGCCCGGCCCGGCACCCGGCTGGTCAGCGTCGAGATAGATGCCGAACGGGCGGGGCTCGCCACCCGCGTATTCTCCGACGTCCCGCAGGTAACGGTGATCCATGGCGACTGGCCCGACATCTGCGCCGAAGCCCCCTTCGAACTCCTCGTCCTGGACGGCGGTGCGCACGGCAAGACACCCGGCTCCGCGGCCGAAGCGGCAGCCCTGCTCCGGCCGGGCGGCACCGTGATCATCGACGACCTGACCCCGGCCACCAGCTGGCCACCACGATTCGAGGGCCGCCTCGACGCGGCCCGCATGGACTGGATGACCCGGCCCGGCCTCGACGCGACCGAGCTCCGCCTCGCTCCGGACCTGGCCGCGCTGGTCGCCACACGCCGGATGAACACCTCGTGAGACGGCACACAGGCCGGCCCCTCATGGGCCAAATTCTTACTTTTTGTCACTCCACTAGAACAAAATCCGCAACTACTCTCACGCTAAGTATGGACTTTGTTGCTGTTCGTGTTTTAGCGTGACGGGTGTGAAGGGCTGGTATATGCCAGCCCTGAAGGTGCTGTTGTGCATCTTCGGGGCGGCTGCGGGGGGTCTATGCCTGGCGTTCGGCATAGCCCTGCTGCTGGCTGGCCCGGCTGATGCGGCCACGACGGGGTCCTCCGGCGGGCTGCTTGGCTCAGCGGTCTCAGCCGCGGGTGGCACGGTGGGCTCGGTGACCCAGGCGGTCCCGGCCGCGACCGGTACGGTCTCGCAGACCGCGTCGTCGGCCGTGGGTGCTGTCACCCAGACGGCCAGCGCAGTGACCACCGGGACCGCCGGCACGATCAGCTCCGGTGTCTCGGGGGCCGGCTCGGCCGTAACTCACACGACCGGAGCGGTGGCCGGCGCGGTCGCCCAGGCGGGGTCCGGCGGCGGGGTCACCGGCGCGGCGACCAAGACGGTGGCCGGGGCCGTAAAGGGCGCCGGGACCACAGTCGGCGGCGTGACCCAGACCGCGGCCGGGACCGTCAGCCATCTCGGCTCCACAGCCGGCTCGACGGTCGCGGGCGCCGGCTCCGCAGTCGCCTCGACGGTCAATGCGGCCGGCTCCGCAGTCGGCTCCACGGCGAGCGCGGCCGGGTCCACGGCCGGCCAGGTGGGCGCCACGGTGACTGGCACGGTTTCGGCCGTGACATCCCCGGGCCAGCATGGCACCGCCCCCGGAACCGGCACCTCCGGCAGTGCAACCGGCTCCTCCGGCAGCGCAACTGGCACCTCCGGCAGTGGATCCGGCACCTCCGGCGGGATAGGCCCCGCTGTGAGCGGCCAAGCCCCGGTCACCGGTGTCCCAGTCACCGCTGTCCCAGTTACCGGTATCCCGGCCGCCGGTGTCCCCGGCGCCGGCAGCATCCGGAGCTTGCACGCGCTGCCCGGCGCTGGCGTGTCCCCGGCCTTTTCCTCCGCCGTCTCCGGCGCTGGTAGTTCCGTTGGACCTGCTGGCATGCTGGGCGGCCTGGCGGCCCTGTCCGCCGGCCACAGCACTTGGTCGCTCGCCAGCACAGGCACCCCCGCCGCGCCTGTTGCCCCCGGTGCCCCTGTTC
>JBAPYC010000502.1:0-3083 GCA_049284535.1 Streptosporangiaceae bacterium | reverse complement strand
CTTGTTATTTAACCTCTGCTGTCCTGGCTGGCTTGTTCTGCCGCTGTTGTCCGGCGTGTCGCTGGGATAGCAGACGGCCACCGCGTCATCATCTTCGGGTTCCTCTCACAGAACTTGAAGACAAAGGCGGTGGCCGTGGCTTTCAGTATGGCCTGGGCTGAGGCCCGGGCGGGTGCCGGGGATGAGACAGGCCAGGCCCGGATCCGGCTGGCGGGGTTCCGCCGGGATCTGTACTGGTGCGCGGGCAAGCGCGCCGATGCGCTGTTCGAGGCGTGCGATGCGGTGCTGTGCAAGCAGGACCGGGTGCATATGCTGGCGGAACTGTCGCTGGAGCCGGAGTGCCGCCGTGGGCACGGCGCGGTCTATGACGCGCTGAACTGCGGCCAGATCCGGATCGGGCGGCTGCGCCGGGCGCTGGCCGGGCTGCCGCTGCCGGCCTGGCCTGACGGGCGTATCCGGCTGGCGGTGGACGTGAGCAACTGGCTGCGGCCGGACGCGGAGACCAGCCCAGAGCGGCTGTTCTGCCACTGCTATGCGCGGGGGAAGGGGAACGCGCAGATGATCCCGGGGTGGCCGTACTCGTTCGTGGCGGCGCTGGAGCCGGGGCGGACGTCGTGGACGCTGCCGCTGGATGCGGTCCGCCTGGGCCCGGCCGATGATGCGGGCGGGGTCACCGCCGTCCAGGTCCGCGAGGTCGCGGAGCGCCTGATCGAGGCCGGGCACTGGCGTCCCGGTGACCCGGACATCCTGGTGGTCTTTGATTCCGGCTATGACCTGACCCGGCTGGCCTGGCTGCTGCGTGACCTGCCTGTCGAGGTGGCGGGCCGGCTGCGCAGCAACCGGGTCATGTACTTCCCGGCCCCGCCGCGCCCCGCGCGGCCGGCCGGGACGGGCGGCCGGCGGCCCCGGCACGGTGCCGTGCTCAAGCTCGCCGATGAGCGGACCTGGCCGGCCCCGGCGGTGGCCACCGTCACCCAGACCGCCCGGTATGGCACCGCCACCGCCATGGCCTGGGGCCGGCTGCACCAGCGGCTGGAAAGCCGCTGCGGCTGGGAGGACCACGACGGTGAACTGCCGGTCATCGAGGGGACCCTGATCCACCTGCGGGTCGATCACCTGCCCGGCCACCGCGACGCGGAACCGCTGTGGCTGTGGTCCTCCCGCGCGGGCACCAGCCCCGCCGAGGTGGACCGCACCTGGCAGGCGTTCCTGCGGCGCTTTGATATTGAGCACACATTCAGGTTCCTCAAGCAGGTCCTCGGCTGGACCGCCCCGAAACTGCGAGACCCGGCCGCCGCCGGCCGGTGGACCCGGCTCATCCTGGCCTGCTACGCCCAGCTTTACCTCGCCCGCCACCTGGCCGCCGACCTGCGCCTGCCCTGGCAGCAGCCCTGCCCGCCCGGCCGGCTGACCCCCGCCCGGGTCCGCCGCGCCTACCGCAGCATCCGCCAGACACTGCCCCATCTGGCAGGCCCGCCGAAACCCGGCAAGCCCGGCCCCGGCCGCCCGCCAGGATCCAAGAACCGCCACCCCGCCACCCGCCACGACGTCGGCAAGACCATCAAACGAGAAGAACCCAAGAAGAAACAGCCCATGCAGCAGGGTTAAATAACAAGCTAAGTCGGCCCGTTCGGCCATCATGGCCTGGAGGCGGCGGGCCAGCTCGTCGCGCTGCCGGGTGACCTCAGCCAGCTCGCGTTCCAGCTCGATGATGCGGCGGATGGCCTGCAGCGTGATGCCCTCATCGGCCATCGAGACGACCTGCTGGATGACGCGGATCTCGTAGCGAGTGTAGCGGCGCTGGCCGCCGGCCGAGCGCTGCGGCGAGACCACCCGCAGGTCGTCGACCCGCCGCAGGAAGGCCTGCTTGACCGCCAGCATCTCCGCGACCTGCCCGACCGTGTACAGCGGGGCGTGCTCGTCGTCGAGCGGTGATGGCGCCATGGCTTCCCTCCTCCGACGCTGGCTCGCCAGGTAGATGGTAAGCGGCCGGCGGGACGCTGACGCGCCCGCCGGCCGCTGGTTATGTCAGGGCCGGTCAGCTCAGCTGGCCAGCTCTTCCTTCTGCTCGGGCTGACGAACCTCGACCTTACGCGGCTTCGCCTGCTCGGTAACGGGGATCCGGACCTCCAGCACGCCATTGTCGTAGCTGGCCTCGACCGCCTCGGCGTCCAGGTTCTGCGACAGCCGCATGCGGCGGGTGAACGTGCCCATCGTGCGCTCGCGCACGAAGAACTTGTCGTTCTCGGCCCGCTCCTCCTCGCGTTTGACGGTGACCGTCAGGAAACCGCGGTCCACGGTGACGTCGATCGACTCGGGGTCGATACCAGGAACGTCGAACCGCAGGGTCACGTCACCGTCGTGCCGCACGACATCGAGCGGCATGGCGGCGAACTGGCCGAACGGGTTCCGGGACAGCCGACGCTGCAGGTCCCGCGCGAACGGGTCAAAAGTAGTCAGGTACATCCGTGCCTCACCTCCAGGTAATTTTTCTCGGAGGATTCGGCCCGGATGCGTACCGGTCTCACCCTCCATTGCTAAGAAACTTGCAACTTCGGTTGCATATTCCTTAGCACAGAGGCGAGATGCGGCGGGCCTGGGGTGGGTGCATGGCGGGGTGCTCACACACCGATGGGCTGGTCAGAAGAGCAGGGCGGACAGGGTGGAGCGGGCCCTGGAGACGTTCGGGTCGCGGGGCGGGAGGATCTCGAACAGGCTCACCAGGTGGACCCGGGCCTGGTCGCGTTCCGCGCCGGACGTCCGGCGGACCACTCCGAGCAACCGGTTGAACGCCTCCTCGACATGGCCGGTGGCCAGCTCGATGTCGGCCACCCGGGTCTGGGCCGCCACGTCGTCGGGGTGCTCGGCCGCCTCCCGCCGGGCCTTGGCCTGGTCATACGAGCTCACCCGGCGGATCAGGTTGACCTGGGCCAGCCCGGTCTTGGCGACCGGGTCGGCGGGATTGCGGGCCAGTTCGTCCTCGAAGGCCCTGGCCGCGCCGTCCATGTCGCCGCGTTCCATCGCCGACCGGGCCTCGGCGTAGCCCGGCGGCATCGGCGGGCCGTCCGCGGCGGCTCCAGGAC
>JBAPYC010000501.1:0-5543 GCA_049284535.1 Streptosporangiaceae bacterium | reverse complement strand
CCACTTGGTCGCGGTCTTCTCCCCCACCCCGGGGATGCCGGGCAGGTTGTCGCTGGGGTCGCCGCGCAGGGCGGCGAAGTCGGGGTACTGCGCCGGGGTGAGACCGTACTTCTCGGTCACCGTCTCGGGGGTGAATCGCGTCATCTCGGTGATGCCGCGCCGGGTCATCAGGACCGTCACCCGGTCCGAGACCAGCTGCAGGACGTCCCGGTCACCGGTGACGATGAGCACGTCCATGTCCTCGGCCGCGCCCTCGGTGGCCAGGGTGGCGATGAGATCGTCGGCCTCGTAGCCCGGCGCCGACAGCCGCCGGATGCCGAGCGCGTCGAGGACCTCGAAGATCAGGCTGAGCTGGCTGCGGAAGTCCTCAGGGGTTTCCCTGCGGTTGGCCTTGTACTCGACGTACTGCTCGTGCCGGAACGTCGGCTCGCCCCGGTCGAAAGCCACCGCTACGTGCGTGGGCTTTTCGTCGCGCAGCACGTTGATGAGCATCGCGGTGAAGCCGTAGACCGCGTTGGTCGGCTGCCCCGTGGTGGTGGAGAAATTCTCGATCGGCAGTGCGAAGAAGGCCCGGTATGCCAGCGAATGGCCGTCGAGCAGCAGCAGCCGGTCCTGCCCCGTTGATTGCGTTGCTTGTGTCGCCACGCTTCGATCCTATGGGCCTGCGCCGACATCCTGCCCGGTGAAATGCCTCCGTCCGCCACCCACGTGGTGCAGATGGCGGACGGAGGTCGCGGTGATGCTAGGAGGAGAGCGCGAAGATGGTCGTCGAGGTGAAGGTCTTGCCCGCCTTCAGCTCAGTCGTCGGGAAGTTGGGCTGGTTGGGCGAGTTCGGGAAGTGCTGGGTCTCGAACGTGTAGCCCGCGCCCTGGCGGTAGGTGTGACCGCTGATACCCACCAGCGTTCCGGTCAGGAAGTTGCTGGTGTAGACCTGCACGCCCGGCTGGTCGGTCCAGACCGCGAGCCCGCGGCTGCTGGAGGGGTCCCAGGCGCGAGCGGCCAGGTTGAGGCCGTCGGGGCCGGTGGTGGCCGCGGTCTGCTTGTTCAGCACCCAGTTGTGGTCATAGCCCTGGGCGATGAGCAGCTGGTTGCCCGGGGCGTTGTCCGGCGCACTGACGTCGTCGATCCGGCTGCCGATCGGCCGCGGCCTAGTGAAGTTGAACGGCGTCCCGAACACCGAGACGTTGTAGCCGAGCGGGATCTGGGTGGAGTCGGTCGGCGTGTACTTGTTCGCGTTGATCTGCAGCAGCTGGCCGTAGGCCGAGCCCGCGGGCGAGGCCTCGCCGGCCAGGTTGAAGTACGCGTGGTTGGTGAGGTTGATGACCGTGTTGAGGTTCGGCGACTCGTTGGTCGCCTTGTAGTGGATCCCCAGCTGGTCAGAGTTGTTCAGGGTGTAGGTGGTGACGTCCTTGAGCGTGGCCGGGTAACCCTGATCCCCGTTTGGGCTGACCAGCGTGAGCTGCAGGCCGACGTAGCCCCTGCCGGAGACTTCCTTGGCCGCCCAGATGTGGTTGCCGAAGCCGACCAGCCCGCCGTGCAGGCTGTTGCCGTTGTTGTTGATCGGCACGTGGTAGGTCACCGGGCCGACCCCGGGCTGGTTCAGCGTGAAGGTGCCCTTGGCGATGCGGTTGCCGTACCGGCCGATCAGCTCGCCGAAGTACGGGCCGCCGTTCGCGGTCACCGGCGGGCTGTCCTCGGTGACGTAGTCCTTGAGCGTCTTAAAGCCCAGGATGACGTCGGCCTCCTGGCCGTTCTTACCCGGCACGTTGATCTGCTGGAGGATGCCGCCGTAGGTGAGGATCTTCACGCTCATGCCCTTGCCGTTGCTGAGCGTGTACCGGTAAACGGCGGTCTGCTTGCCGGTGTAGGGCTCGACCGTGGAGCCGAAGTACTGCTTGCTGATGGACAGGCCGCCGCCGGGATGCCCGGATGCTGCGGTCGTCGCGGCGCTCGCCTGCGTAGCCGCGAGGGACCCGCCGATACCGATCACCGCGATGGCGGCGAGCCCGAGGGCTGACTTACCGCGGAGACGTCGCTGTCTTCCGATCTTGCGCATTACTGCGCTCCCTTCGTGAACACGTACCAGCTTTTTGTGAACGTTAACATGAGCGAAGTCACGCCTTTTCCAACAAAATAATGATGTAAGGAGTGCGTCTTATGTGCGGAGCACGGGGGAAGCGTCGGTTTCGATCTAGTTTCATCGAGATCTCATTTAGGTTTCGGCCAGGATGGGTCTACGGTTCCCGGCGGCCGGCCTGACTCTGGATCGGCCCCCCGGCAAGCCTCGTGGCACCCTTGACGTGGGATGTTTGCCGCGGGCGCTGAGGTGTTGCGGAACGCGGTGCCGGACGAGCGGAGGAACCGATGGACCAGGAGATGCTGGACAGGGTGATAGCGGTCACCACCGCCGAGGGCACGCTGGCGCACACCATGGGCATCACGATCGTGTCGGCTTCTGGCACCGAGGTCGTGGGGACGATGCCGGTCGCCGGAAACACCCAGCCGTACGGCCTGCTGCACGGCGGCGCCTCGTGCGTGCTCGCGGAGACGGTCGGCTCGCTGGCCGCGGCCCTGCACGCGGGCCCGGGCCACGCCGTGGTCGGCATCGAGATCAACGCGACCCACCACCGCGGCGCCCGCGAGGGCGACGTGACCGCGGTCGCCACCCTGGCGCACGGAGGCCGGACACTGGCTACCTACGACATCGTCATCAGCGATGCCGCCGGGCACCGGGTGTGTACGTCCCGGCTGACCTGCCTGATCCGGGATCAGGTGCCCGGGCGCGGCCCCAACGGCATCGACCCCCTGCGTCAGCAGGGAGTAATCGGCAGTTGAGCCCTGACGGCCGGCACCAGGGGGCGGCTTTGCGCAGCGAGGCGGGAGGTCGCTAACGTGGTGACGGCGAGCCCGGGGGGTTCAAGTAGATAACGTGTCGGCCGGGGAAGGCGGACACGGCACCAACGGCCCCCCGGGTTCCTGCTATTGGGCGCTCCGCGGAGACGTTCCGGGGCTCGCGGGCGGCCCGGCGCTTCGGGGCGTGCTCACGTCGGCCGGACGTGCTCACGTCGGCCGAAAGTTTCCGCTACGTCTTTGGGTTCTCGCGGCTGCCGGGCGCTTCTGCGCAGGCGGCTTCAGGAAATCACTCCGGATGGCCGCGCCGTGGTACTGGCGACGGCGCCAGGGCTCAGGCGAGCGCTAGGGCTGAGGGGTTTCCTCGGGAACGCGCATGCTGCCCTCGATCACGGCTTCGGCAACCTTGCGCATGGTGAGGCGGCGGTCCATGGAGGTCTTCTGGATCCAGCGGAACGCCTCCGGCTCGGTGAGCCCGTGCTCGCTCTGGAGCAGGCCCTTGGCCCGGTCGAGCAGCTTGCGGACCTCGAGCCGCTCGCGCAGCGTGCCGATCTCGGTGTCCAGCGCGCGGATCTCGGCGAACCGGCTGACCGCCATCTCGATGGCGGGCACCAGGTCGGCCTTGGTGAACGGCTTGACCAGGTAGGCCATGGCGCCCGCGTCCCGCGCCCGCTCGACCAGCTCCCGCTGGGAAAACGCGGTCAAGATGACCACGGGGGCGACCCGCTCGGCCGCAATCCGCTCCGCGGCGGAGATCCCGTCCAGAACCGGCATCTTGATATCCAGGATGGCCAGATCCGGCTTGAGCGTGGTGACGTGCTCCACCGCCGCTTCTCCGTCGCCGGCTTCGGCGACGACCGAATAGCCCTCTTCTTCTAGCATCTCCTTGAGGTCGAGCCGGATAAGGGCTTCGTCCTCGGCGATAACAACACGCAACTGGTTCTGGCTCACCCTGACGAGCCTACCGCTAGCAGGTAGATTGTCTCTCGCGCGGTCCCCGTTGCGGGACCTTGCCCCGGTACTCCAACCGGCAGAGAGGGCGGCCTCAAAAACCGTGCAGTGTGGGTTCGAATCCCACCCGGGGCACTCGCGACTACAGCTGGCCACGGCCCGGATCTGCGCACAGCGGGCCAGGGACAGTGGGCCAGGGACAGTGGGCTGGGACAAGCAGAAATCGCGGGCCGCTGTGGCGGCCCGCGATTTCCGGTGTGGCGTCGTGGCGCTGTCAGGGCCAGTGCGCCGCGTCGAAATGCTCGGGCTTGGCCAGCGGCCAGCCGCCCGCGGCCAGCCGCGACCGGACCCGGGCCACGTCGGCTTCGTTGGCTTGGTGGCTGGTGACCGTGCCGATGGCTCGGCGGATGGCCTCGGCCGATTCCGGCTTGCTCTCGTTCTCCAGCTCTGAGGCGATCGCCTTCACGTCCGCTTCGCTCAGCTGGCTGCCCAGCAGGGCGAAGAGCGGTATGTAGTCGACGTCGGGCACGCCCTCGGGGTAACCCGCCCGCAGCCACTTGATGACCGCGTTGAGGAAAGGTGGCAACGGCATGTTCTCGAACCCTCTCGATGAGGTAACCGCGGACCGGCTCGCGCCGGGCCGTCGGCTAGTGCTTGGCGGGGGCGGGATGACCGATCTGGTAGACCTCATAGATACCCCAGCCGATAGCGGCCAGGACAATCAGGAAACAGATCGCGGCGATGACCATACCGACCGGGTTGCCGCCGATCAGCCGCCCGTCGTCTGAGTCGCCGCCGGCGCCGGCGGTCTGCGCGCGCGCACCGCCGGGCAGGGACAGCTCCCGGAGCCCGAAGGCGAACAGGGCGGGGAGGCCGGCCCCGGCGATGAGACCGAAGACGAGGATCTTCCAGAGGGCGGACAGATTAATCCAGGACATTGTGTCTGCTTTCCTGTCGCTCAGGCCGCTGCGGCGGGCTCGGGTTCGGCTGGAGCGACCGAGCCGGTCCACTCTTCGTTCACGTTGTCGTGGTCGACCTTGCTGGCGCGGGACTTCCAGAAGATCACGGCCGCCAGCGCGGCCAGGGCGGCCAGGTCGAGAATTACGCCTGTGCCGCCGACCGCGCGGGCCAGGCCTTCGGCGCCAGCACCCACCAGTGCGGCCGCCGGCAAGGTGAACAACCAGGCGGTGGCCATCCGACCGGCGACGTTCCAGCGGACATCGGCGCCCCTCTTGCCGAGCCCGGTACCGATGATCGAACCCGTGGCCACGTGCGTGGTGGACAGCGAGTAACCAAAGCTGCTGGACAGCAGGATGACCGCGGCCGAAGCGGACTCAGCCGCCATGCCCTGCGGCGACTCGATCTCCACCAGCCCCTTGCCCAGGGTCCGGATCACCCGCCAGCCACCCAGGTAGGTGCCGATGCTGATGGCCAGCGCGCAGGACAGGATCACCCAGAACGGTGCCGTGGAGCCAGAGGGTATCGTCCCGTTCACGATCAGGGCCAGCGTGATGACGCCCATCGTCTTCTGCGCGTCGTTCGTGCCGTGCGCCAGGGACACCATGCAGGCCGAGCCGATCTGGCCGATCCGGAAACCATGGGCCCGGGCCCCCTGGGTCAGCCTGCGGCTGATCCGGTACAGCAGCCACGTGCCGGTCGCCGCGATGAGGACGGCGATGATCGGCGAGAGGCCGGCCGGGATGATGACCTTCGACACCAAGCCCTTCCACTGGATCGCTGAG
>JBAPYC010000500.1:0-5240 GCA_049284535.1 Streptosporangiaceae bacterium | reverse complement strand
GCCCGGTCGCCTTCGTGGGCGATCCGGGCCGCCTTGAGCTCGTCCAGGTTGCCGGCGGCGGCGACGGCGGCGAGCGCCTCGTCCAGGACACGGGCTACCTGCTCGGTTCCGAGCGAGGCCACCGCCTTGGGGTCATAGTTCTTGTTCGGTGCGGACATTGGTCCTGCTTCCTGCGGGCCGTACGAAAGCTTGGGGTCTGCTGGGGTTCGGCGTAAGAGGCCGAACGGGCGTGGTGGCAGCCTCGCGCCGGATGCGACACATCCACCGGGAGAGCGCCGGCCTGGCATGGAGCCTGTCCGGTAAACGCCCAGACGGCCCCCACCCAGAGGGCAGTGCCTGCCGATCGCTGTCATGGATAGCCCGAAGGGACATTACCGCACCGGGCCGACTCGCGTGGCCCGAGACGATGCCGTCCCAGGCGCCGGCACTCAGGCGGCGGCCGCCCCTGCGGGCACGGTAAATCGGAATTCGGCGCCGCCTCCGGGCGCCGGGCGCACCCCGATCGTGCCACCGTGCGCCTCGACCAGGCCCTTGACGATATACAGGCCAAGCCCGGTGCCGCCGCCTTGCTGGCCCCGCCGGCTGCCCCCGCGGGGCTTGCCGCGCCAGAACTGGCGGAACACGCGGGGTGCCACGTCGGGCGCGATGCCCTCGCCCTGGTCGCGCACTGACACGGCGGCCGCGTCGGGCACGCCGCTGGCAGACCCGTCACTGGCCGGGTCGCTGTCGAGATGCGCTGGTTCTACCACGATCGTCACGATACCAGCGCCGTGCCGGACGGCGTTTTCCACCAGGTTGCCGAGGATCTGGTCGATCTTGTCGGCGTCCAGCCAGGTTTCCGGCAACCCGCTGCGCACCTCGAGCCGGAAGCGGTCCTCCGCGTCACCCGCGGCGACGCGGCCGGCGATGATCTTCCTGGCCCGGTCGGGCAGATCGACCAGCTGCCGGTGCACTTCCATCCGGCCGGACTCGATCCGGGAGACGTCGAGCAGTTCGGTGATGAGCCGGGTGACCCGGTCGGCGTCGGCGTTCACCGTCTCGAGCATCACGCGCTTCTGGTCATCGGTGAACCGGCCCCACTTGTTCAGCAGCGTGGCGGTGAATCCCTTGACGCTGGTCAGCGGGGACCGCAGCTCGTGCGCCACCGTGGACACCAGCTCAGCCCGGCTGCGTTCGAGCCGTTCGCGCGCCTGCGCGCCGCGCAGGCTGATGATGAGCCGCCGGACGGCACCGGCCCGGCCCTTGCGCCGCTCGCGCACGTAACCGACAGATATGAGGATCTCAGTTCCGTCGGCCAGGAACAGCGATCGCTCAGGGTGACGCGTGCGGGTCTGCAGGCCGTGGTACGGATCGGCATATAGCCACCAGTCCCGGCCTTCGGCATCACGGAGCGGGAGCACGTCGAAGACGAACTTGCCGATGACCTCGGCCGGCTCCAGCCCAGTCAGACGGGCGGCGATCCGGTTGAACACGACGATGCGGCCGACCTCGTCGGCGACCACAACCCCGTCCGGAAGCTCGTCGGCGAATACCATTCCGGTCTGGGCCATTCCGGTCTGGGCCATTCCGGTCTCAGCTATTCCGGTCTGGGGCATCCCGGCCTTCTGCCGGGCCGGTGATGACGCCCGGCTCGATATGAGCTCGTCCACTGCAGCGAAGCCTCCGTCCGGCGAGGCCGCACTGAAATGTCCGGCGGCCGGAAAGTGGTCACGGTTTGTTGTGACGGAATGTGATCAGACTCTAGCGCGTATACAGACTTTGGGACAGTCCCGGGACGCGAATTCCTAATGTTGCAGGCCAAACGCCCTCAGCTGACAAATAGTAACTAAACCCCCGGCTGTCCCATCACGGGCTGTACCCGCTGCGCACGCGCAGACGCGTACAGGCACACCGCGGCCGCGGCGGCCAGATTGAGGCTCTCGGCGTGACCGTAGATCGGCACGGCCACGGACTCATCAGCCAGGGCGACCAGCTCGGCCGGCAGGCCCCACGCCTCGTTGCCGAACATCCAGGCGGTCGGCCCGGCCAGCCAGGACTGCACGCCGGGATCATCCAGCGAGCGTCCTGCGCGCCCGTCCGCCGCGATCACCCGCAGGCCGGCGGCGCGCACCGCCGTCACCGTGTCCTCGAGCCGGGCGCCGGCCACCACCGGCAGGTGGAACAGGCTGCCCGCGGAGGCGCGCACGCACTTGCCGTTGTAGGGGTCGACGGACGCGTCGGCGAACACCACGGCCTGCGCCCCGGCCGCGTCGGCGGTGCGCAGCACGGTGCCGGCATTGCCCGGGTCACGGACGTTGGCCAGCAGCGTCACCAGCGTCGGCCGGACGGCGGTCAGCTCGGTCAGGGGAACGTCGACGAAGCCGCAGACGGCCAGCAGCCCCTGCGGTGTCACCGTCTGCGCCAGCTCGTCCATGATCTCGCCGCTGACGACCTGCACCGGGATGCCGGCCTCGGCCATCTCCGCCACCAGGTCGGCGTGCCGGCTCCGCGCGGGCACGGTCACGAACAGGTCGCTGATCCGGGCCCCGTAGCGGAAAGCCTCTCCCACCGCTTGCGGGCCTTCGGCGAGGAAGGCCCGCTCACGCTGGCGGAAGGCTCGTTTGGTCAGGCGCCGTGCGGCCTTCAGCCGCGGCGAGTGGGCGCCCGCGTAGTGATCGGGCGATGCGGTTGCCCGCACCTAGGCGGCCGCGGATCCCGACACGTCGGGAAGCGCCTTCTTGGCCACCTCGACCAGGGCCGAGAAGGCCGGCTCGTCGGCCACGGCGAGCTCGGCCAGCATCCGCCGGTCGACCTCGATGCCTGCCACCCGCAGCCCCTGGATGAACCGGTTGTAGGTCATGCCGTTCGCCCGGGCCGCGGCGTTGATCCGCTGAATCCACAGCCGCCGGAAGTTGCCCTTGCGGTCCTTGCGGTCGCGGTAAGCGTAGGTCATCGAGTGGAGGACCTGCTCCTTGGCCTTGCGGTACAGCCGTGACCGCTGCCCCCGATAGCCGCTGGCCCGTTCGAGGACGACCTTGCGCTTCTTGTGGGCGTTGGTCGCCCGCTTCACGCGTGCCATTGTTTTTGTATCTCCCTCGCGCGAGCCGGGCTACTTGCCCAGCAGCTTCTTGATCTCCCTGGTGTCGCTCTTGGCGACCGGGACTTCGTTGTAGAGCCGCCGCGTAAGGCGAGACGACTTGTGCTCGAACAGGTGGCCACGGTTGGCGCGGCGGCGCATCACCTTGCCGGTTCCGGTCAGCTTGAACCGCTTCGCGGTCCCGCTGTGAGTCTTCATTTTCGGCATGGTCGCCGTCGTCTCCATTCCTGTACGCCGTCCCGTTGCACGGGCGGCACCTTGTGACCGTAGCCGTACCGGCCACGATGTCCCCGCTACAGCGCGAAAGGCGCGCAGAAGTGACCGCCCCCGGCGCATGGCGCCGGGGTTTATTGCCGCCGGGGTGATGCTACCGGCTAGGACCTATCGCCTAGGCCGGACCCGATACCGTGGCACCATCCGCGGCGGGCTCATTGTCCGCCTGTTCCGGGGCCTCCGCTGCGGCAGCGCGCGGGCTGGGCACGGGCCGGTTCTGCGACTGCCCCGCCGTGTGCGCCTTTGTCTCACTCTTCTTGCGGTGCGGGCCGATCACCATGATCATGTTCCGCCCGTCCTGCTTGGGCTGCGACTCCACGAAGCCGAGCTCTTCAACGTCGCTGGCAAGACGCTGAAGCAGGCGGAAGCCGAGTTCCGGCCGTGACTGCTCGCGTCCCCTGAACATGATCGTCACCTTGACCTTGTCCCCGGCCTTGAGGAACCGCTCGACGTGGCCCTTCTTGGTGCCATAGTCGTGCGGGTCGATCTTCGGACGGAGCTTGATCTCCTTGACGATCGTCTGAGTCTGGTTCTTGCGTGACTCCCGGGCCTTGACCGCAGACTCGTACTTGAACTTTCCGTAGTCCATGAGCTTGCAGACCGGGGGCCGCACGTTCGGAGCGACCTCGACCAGGTCGAGATCGGCATCCTGAGCCAGCTTGAGTGCGTCGTTGACCGAGACGATCCCGATCTGCTCCCCCTTCGGACCGATCAACCGGACTTCAGGAGCACGGATTCGCTCGTTAATACGCGCTTCGGCGCTGATGTGACCTCCTTGAGCCTCATCTCCGCCGTCGGTGTTTCCGGCGGCGGTAGTGCCCGACCAGGCTCGCCGGTCCCCGTAGAACGAGAAAACCCGCGGGCGATGCGCTCCGCGGGAAACCACAACAACGGCGCCACCCCCACCGGGGTGCGCCGCGCCAGCAGGTACCCGGCGTAGCGCGCTTGCGCGCGCCGCCCGCCGGGGCGTCTGGCCAGACCCGCCTGCCCGAGTCCGGGCCGACTGGGTGGGAGGTGGTCCTCCGCTTTGCGCGCCCGGCACATATGTACCGGGCTGGTCAGCATCTAAGACTAACAGCAAGGTGGCGTTGTGCGGTATTCCCCGGGCGATTGAATCGGTGCCCAGGGGCCGCGGGCCGAAGGAGCCCCCGTGTGTCCTTCGGTCCGCGGCCCGGACCTGCTAGTTCACGACTCGCTTGGTGAAGGTGCGCGTGCCCAGATAGCCGAAGACCACGGTGCCGCCGATGAGCGCGACCAGCACGCCCCACAGCGGCATGTGCCCCAGCTCCGGCGTCAGCACGGCCCGCAGGCCCTCGGACATGTAAACCATCGGGTTGATCAGCACGAGGATCTGCAGCCAGCGGATGGAGTGCAGCGCCGACCATGGGTAATAGACGCAGCCCAGCATGGTGGCCGGCAGCAGGATGACCGCAAACAGCATCTGCATCTTGCGCGGGTCCATGATCGTGCCGAGCAGCAGGCCGAGCGAGGCCGTGAGCAGCGAGGCGGCCGCCAGGATGAGCACGAACAAGGCCCAGTTGGTTACGTGAACGTGCGGCGCCTGGCCAGACGCGTGCACCAGCAGCACGATCGGGAACACGATGACCGCGCCGATGAACGACTGGACCGCGCCCGCGACGATCTTCTGGATCGCCAGTACCCGGATCGGCACCGGCGCCAGCGCCCGGTCCTCGATGGTGCGCTGCCAGGAGAACTCCATCACCAGCGGGAACGTCACGGCCATGATCCCCTGCATGAGCAGCATGGAGGCCATCAGGCCGGGCACCAGGATGGTGGCGAAGTTGATGCTGCCCGCGGCCCCAGATCCCGCGGCCGCGGCACCGCCGCCGAGCATGAAGCCGCCGCCGATCTTCGGGAACACATAGGCGAA
>JBAPYC010000499.1:0-6573 GCA_049284535.1 Streptosporangiaceae bacterium | reverse complement strand
GGCCGCCGTGACCGTGCCAGCCGCCGCGAGCGTCCCGGGCGAGCCCGCGCCAGCGTCAATCGCGTACGGTCACCGTCCAGGCAGTCCAGTGCTCGCCCCACGGGGCGCCGCCGGCTACAAGATCGCCATGGCCATCACCATGGGATACATGCTCGCCATGATGCTCTGAATTAGCTGCGCAGCTGGGCAATCAGCCGTTGCAGCCGCAGCTACAGCCCTTAGGGCAACCGCATGATGAACCGTGTCCGCATGAGCAATCGCGCATCGGAAATCATCCCTCCGCGAGGTTCCGGTATCCCGCTGGTCCCGCACGCCGATTTCAGCATGACCAAGAGAGATCGTCCAGTGATCGCGCTCGCTACACCTAGCTAACTGAGTCGCTTGCCAGGAAAACAGCGATGATCTCCTCGGGATGATCGGTCTCGCACTCGCCGCGCCAGACAGGAACGTGACCAGGGTGGTGCCGAGACTCCTCGTGTGCCAAATACATGCGCAACTAAGGGCTGCCAGTGGCGTTCGCGCTGGTCACGGCCTTGATGGGAAGGGTCTTTAAAATAGTCGGCTTAGAGGCTCGCCGCGCAAGTACCGCACGACCAGACGACACCAGCTCATCCGGCCTAGTGTGTGTATAGAGGAAGCATCCGCCCGCGAACCGGCAGGACACGGCGGTCCAGCGGATGCTCGTCTGGCATGGGTACCGCAGGGAATGGCGCGGCAGATCTGCTGATGTCCGTGCCGTCAACAGCCAGCCGATCTGGCTGCCGGCCGACGGCGGGGTAGCGACCGCCGAATCAGGTTCGCTCAGGCCAGGCACCCGCACGGGCTGATCGCCCCCGGAGGGCCACTAGACGGCCACAAACCACCCGGGAAGAGGGGGCACCGGCGCGGTGCCAAGCCTCATACGTCCTTATGAGCCAGATCGGGACGGCCCGCCTACCGCCGAGCGCGTTCCCGCAGCCGAACCGGCCGGCTCCTGCGGACCGCACCAGCCGTCCGACGGCGTACAGGCCGGCGCGGGCGCAGGCCCGGTGCCGAAGGTGCGCAGGACCACGACGAAGGCCACCGCGACGATGGCAGCGGCCAGCCCCGAAACGTACGCGCTGGCGTCGACCGGACCCACCAGAAGGGAGATAAGCCCGATGAGGACCGCGGGCAGGCCCAGCCCGATATAAGCGGCGACGAAGAACGCGGAGACGACAGCCGCCCGGTGACGCGGCCCGGCCAGCCGGTTCAGCTCGCCCAGACCGCCGCGGAAAATGAGCCCCACCGCTATGCCGCCAGCGATTGTGGCCACCACGAAGAGCCACAGCGCCTTGCCGAAAAGCGCCGCTTCGAGCGCGGCCAGGCATATGAGCAGCAATGGCAGCCCAGTACTCACGCTGCGGCGGCTCGGCAGCCGAGCGGAAACCGCCTGGCTGATCGCGGCGATGATGAAAATCAGGAAGGACGCGGCGCCGATCAGGGCGAGGTTGTGCACGCCCAGTATTCCGTGCAGAAAGGTGGGCACCAGGCTGCTGAAGAGCCCCAGGACACTGAACGCCGCGAATACGCCGAGACCTGCACCGAGCATGACGACCCGCATCCGCGGCGGAACGCCGATACGCGGACGGAGGCTGATGATGCCGTCGCGATTCGCGACCGTCTCAGGGATGGCCGCCAGCGCGGCGGCGGCTAGCGCGCAAAGCCCCAGGTAGGCCCAAAACACGCTGCGGGTTGGCATGGCCACATACTCGGCGAAGATGCCGGCGATCAGCGGCCCCAGCCCCAGCCCCGTCATGTTGCTTCCGGAGGCGACCACCGCGGCGGCCCGATGATCCCCGCGCGGCTGGAGCTCGGCCAGGGCCGCGGTGGCGGTACCGGTGGCGAATCCCGCGGCCACGCCACTCACGACGCGCGCCGCGACGAGCATCCCGATGCCGGAGGCCACGAGAAACAGCGCGGTGCTGGCCGCCGCGCAGGCCACGGCCATCGCCAGCACTTTCTTGCGGCCGATATGATCGCTGAGGTCACCCAGAGCGACCAGAGCGAACAGCGTGCCGCCGACATAGGCGGCGAAGACCACGGTGACGCCGAGGGGCCCGAAGCCCATCTGCTTCTCGTACAGCACGTAGAGCGGGACCGGCAGGGTTCCGCCCAGCATCATGATCAGCAGAACTCCGGCCGTGAGCCGGTAGCCGCGGCGCTTTGCCGGTACCTGTACGCCGCTGCCGGCCTGACCAGTCATCACCCAACCGTCCTAGTCCGGGCAGAGGGCCACATCCTCAGTCCTGTCAGTCCCGGCCCGTGCGCTCGCGGCACGAGGCCAGCGTTGTCCCGGGCCGTGCCCGCCGCGCCTGGCGTGGCCGTCATCGAAGCCACCTGCGCGTCTCCCCCGGTGGGGCACCCGCTGGACCGTGCTGCTCCCGGGTCGCCGGGCTCACGGATTGCCGCTGGTCTTGTCGTCTGGGTCCTCGACCGGGACGACAGCGACCGGACACCGGGCCTTGAGCAGGACATACTGGCTGACCGTTCCGGGCACCACGGTCCTGCCCGGACGGGCCGCGAGCACGATCAGCTCCGCTTTCGCCTCGCGGGCCGCCTCGATGATCACGCGCCCGGCAAGTCCTTCGGAAATGCGCAGATCTGCCTGCCCTGCTTGATCACCGAGTTCATCGTCGACGGTGGCGCGAAGCGCCGCCTCGGCGGTGGCCCGCTGCTCTCCTTCCGCCTGCTTTGCGGCGATCGGGTAGCCGCCGACCGGGCCGAGCGGCGCTTCGTACGCGGTTACCGCGACCAGGGGGACCTGCCGCCAACGAGCTTCCTGCGCAGCCAGCCGCAGGGCCGCCCGCGAGGACGCAGAGTTATCTACTCCTACCACAACGGTCATGCTCGTCCTCTTTTCAGTGCCCTCACACCTTCGCTCACTAGGAGCCCACCTCGGTCAGGGGCGCGGCGATGTCTTCCAGGGACTTGCCCTCGGCATCGACACCGAATGCGATCTCGACCAGCCCGCCGATGATCATGATGCCGCCGCCGACCAGGTATCCGATGGCGAGGCCGGCGCGGTTGGTGCCGTTGCCGATCAGGAAGCCGTAAAAGGCGGGCCCGATCGCGCCGAAGACCTGGGCGATCGCGAAGAACACCGCGAGCGCCTCGGCCCTGATCTCGATCGGGAAGATCTCGCTCACCGTCAGGTAGCCGGCGCTCGCGCCGGCCGAGGCGAAGAAGAAGATGACGATCCAGATGAAGGTCTGGCCCGCCGCCCCGAGTACCCCCGCGGCGAACAGCCAGGCGCTGAAGGCCAGCAGGGCCCCGGACAGCAGGTACGTGCCGGAGATCATCTTCTTGCGCCCCACGCTGTCGAACAGCGGGGCCAGCAGCAGCGGGCCGGCCAGGTTGCCGACCGCGAACGCCAGGCCGTACAGCGGGACCGCGTTGTTGCTGACGCCGTAGAACTTGGTCAGCACGAGGGCGTAGGTGAAGAAGATCGCGTTGTACAAGAAGGACTGGGTGATCATCAGCGTCGCGCCGAGGATGGCCCGCTGCGGATACCGGCGGAACGCCACGCGCAGCAATGTCAGGTACCCGTACCGTTTCTCGGGCTTTATGACGATGGCGGCGCTTTCCGGGACGGGCTCGAGGCGCTGCCCGTCCCGCATCGCGATTTCCTCGATGCGCCGCATCTGCTCCTCGGCCTCCGCTACCCGGCCGTGCGCGATCAGCCACCGCGGGCTTTCCGGCAGGTTGCGCCGCACAAAGATGATCACGACCGCGAGAGCCGGGCCGCACAGGAAAGCCACCCGCCAGCCTTCGGCCGGCCGCAGCGAGTTCAGCAGCAGGAAAGAGGCGAACGTGCCGAGGATCGCGCCGAGCCAGTACGTGCCGTTGATCCAGATATCGGTGCGGCCGCGGTAGCGGGCGGGCATCATCTCGTCGATCGCCGAGTTGATCGCCGAGTACTCCCCGCCGATGCCCGTGCCCGCGATGAACCGGGTCGCGAACAGGAAGATGATCCAGCCCGATCCCCTCGGGGTCAGCGCCGTGAGGCCGGTGCCGACCAGGTAGATCGCGAGCGTCCACATGAACAGCGAGCGCCGCCCGAGCTGATCCGACAGCCGGCCGAACACCAGCGCCCCGACGACTTCGCCGATCAGGTAGACGGTGCCGATAGAGGCGGCCTCCGTCGTCGTCAGATCCAGCGTGTTGGGCGCAGTGAGCTTGCTGGCGACCGAACTGGCAATAGTGACCGACAGGCCGTCAAGGACCCAGGCGGTACCAAGACCCAGGACCAACCGGGTATGGAACGGCGACCAGCGCAGCCGGTCCAGGCGGGCCGGGATCGTGCTCCGGATCGGCTGCTGCGTGGCGGTCACGGTCATGATGATCAGGCCTTCCTCGCTCGGCCCCGGCTGGCCTGAGGCGGAGGAACTCAGTGACGCCGGAGCCAGCCAGCTGCGGCACAGCGACTGTCATTCCTGCTCGACCAGCCCAGCCCGTCCTCCACTGCGCGGGCACCGATCGGCAGGCGTGCCCTAGCGAGAGCTCCAGGCAGTCCGGCCTTACCGGGCACGCGGCACAGGCGGCGATGGCGTCAGCAGCCTGGTCGGTTGCCCGCCTGTGCCCATCTTCTTCGCGGCGCCGGAGGGACCGCATCCCCCGACCTGTTAGTCGATCAGGCTTGCTGGAGGCGCGCCGCCTCCCAGGCCGAGGTACTTCACTGGTCCACAGGACTATCCGGTCGGTGGATGTAAGGGCCCGCGGGCAGCCGCGAGTCTGGGATATGGCGTTCCCAGCCGGTCAGGAGGTGCCGCATGGTGACCCCGGATGATAGTGACGTAGCCGGGCACGTTCACGTGAACGCCGGCCGATTGTGGGCGGGTGGGGTCGCGACAGCGATGGTGGCCGCGCTGGCGGTGCTGGCCGGCATCCTGATCACCCGCGGTGTCCTGGGCATCCCGGTACTAGCCCCGAAAGCGGCCAGCAACTTCGGGAACTCGGCTACCGCGGTGTACGCGCTCCTAGCCGCGGGCGCCGCGCTCCTGGCCACCGCACTGCTGCATCTGCTGCTGCTCGGCACACCGCGCCCGTTCGCATTCTTCGCCTGGATCACCGCCCTGGCCGACGTGATCGCGGCCGCCGCGCCGTTCACCCAGCCCGCGCCGCTGGCCAGCAAGGTCTTCACCGCCATCATCAACATCGTCGTGGGTGTGGCGGTCATCTCGCTGTTGTCCGGAGTCGGGCGCAGCGCCGCCCGGCCCGTGGACGTGCCGAGCCCGGGCGGGCCGATGACTACTCGCCGGGACGCCAGCATCTAGCAGCGCCCGCCCTGCGACGGCATGCCCTAGCCGTCCGGGGGATACGGGCCAGCCGGAGCCCTGCTTAGGCTGAGCCCGTCATGAAGAGCGGTGGGCTGGCGCTGGTGCGCCGGATCCCGCGAGGCCAGGTCTGGCGCTGGCATTGACCATTGGGGGGTCGCGATGGTAGTCGTCCTGGCGGCCGTGCTCGTGATGACGGCATCGATATGGATTGTCATCTTCCTGGAACCCCGCCTGGGCACGCTACCGACGCGCGCCCCGCTGGCCCGGGCTTCCCGGCCAGCTAGCTGCCGATTGCGGCACGGGGCCGCGAGGCCAGCGGTCAGGCGGCCGGTCCGATGCACTCAGGGGGTCCGCGCCGAGCTGGTGAACCGCGGCGAATGCGGCCAGCTCTTCCGGGCGGTGGGTGATCCACAGCAGCGGCCGGTCGGCCGTGCGCTCCAGCACCGCCTGGAGCACGGCGTCGGCCGCGGCCGCGTCGAGGTGCCTGGTGGGTTCGTCCAGCAGCAGCACGGGGCGGTCGGTTAGCACTGCCCGGGCCACGCTGAGGCGCTGCAGCTCTCCGCCGGAGACCGGCTGGTCCCAGGGCCCGAGCACGGTATCGAGGCCCTGGTCGAGCCGGTCCAGCCACGGGCCGAGGCGGAGCTGGCGGAGGAGGTCGGTTATCTGCCGGTCGGTGGCGTGCGGCGCGCCGATTCGCAGGTTCGCGCGCAGCGAGGTGGGGAACAGCGTCGGCTGCTCGGGACTCCAGGCCAGCAGAGCCCTGATCTGCCCGGGTGAGCAGGCCCGCGCGTCGGTGCCGTCAATGCTCAGATTGCCTGCGGTGAGGTCCAGGAAGCGCAGCAAGGTGAGAACGACCAGCGTCTTGCCCGAACCGCTCGGTCCGGCCAGCGCGACCGGCCGGCCGGGGGCGAGCTCCAGGTCCAGGTCGCGGAACACAGGGCCCGGGCGGTCCGGGTACGCCGCGGCGGCCCCGCGCAGGACGACGGTGACGGCCCGACCTGGCCCGGGCGCTGGACCGGGCTGGCGGACGGGATCGTCCGCAGGCAGCCCCAGGGCGGGGCGAGGCAGGGAGCCGAGGCTAGCCAGGCGGGTCAGGGAGGCCAGGCTGACGGGGAGGCGGCCGACGGCGTCGGGCAGGCCCTGAAACAGGGCGGCGACGCCGAAGGCCAGGAAGACCAGGACGCCGAGTTCGACGGCGCCGATCCGCGCGGCTCGCAGCGCCGCCGCGCCGGTCCAGGCCACCCCGGCCAGCCCGGCTCCCCCGGCGAGTGTGCAC
>JBAPYC010000498.1:0-7041 GCA_049284535.1 Streptosporangiaceae bacterium | reverse complement strand
CGCCCGGTCGGCGCGGGCGCTCAGCGCGACCGCCGCTACCCGGATAGCGGCGGGGGAGCGCCCCCATCGCGCGTCCGCGCTGAGCGCGGCTTCCGCCTCGGCGAGCGCCGTCTGGGTGTCGCCGCGCCAGAGCGCCTGTTCCGCGAGCAGCCCACGGGCGATGTACGCGACGAAGACGTCATCCCAGAATGGCTCAAGCCAGGTCCGCCGCTCGTCCGCCACCGCGTTGCCGCGGCCCACGTCGATGAACAGCGCCATCGCCGACAGCACTGCCTCCGGCTGCTTGGTCACCCAGACGGGGAAGTTCCGCGCCAGTTCCTCCGCACGATCCCAGTCGCCGTCCGCGTAGTGCGCCTGAAAAAGCAGGTGCTGCACGTCCCGCCCGTAGGGAGCGAGCCCGAGACCCTCGGCCTCCGCCCGCCTGACTCCGGCGCGCGCGGCGGCGGAAGCCCCGGCGAGATCCCCGCGCGCCAGCCGCGCCTCCGCCAGATGGTAGGCGGCCCGTAGCTCCACGCCGAACATGCGCGTGTCGGCCGCCTGCGTGTGGGCGGCGGCAAACCGGCTGATGGCCTCTTCGGCATTGCCCTCGCGGCGGCTGATCATGCCGAGGGTGACCAGGACGTCAGCGCCGATCCAGTCCGCGCCGGACCGTGCCGCCTCCGCGCGAGCCCGCTGCGCCCACTCGCCTGCCGCGGCGCTGTCGCCGCTGGCCATCCACGCGATGGCGGACGTGGCCATCGCTCGCGCGCGGACCGGGCTTGGCGGCTCGGCCGGAGTTTGCTCGACCGTTTCCTTGATCACCTCCAGCGCCTCGGCCGCCCGCCCGGGCTCATCGGACTGAAGCAGGTAGTACGCGAGCCGCTCACCGGTCCGGGCACGGAACTCCGCCGTCGCGTCCCCGGCCAGTGCCGCTGCCCGGACGTGGCGCAATAGCTGAATCGCGCGCGGCAGGTCGCCGCTCACCGCTGCCGCGAGGGCGGACTTGAGGCCAAGCTCGCCGCGGCTCATCCCGGCGAGCCTCTCGGCGTCCGCCACCCGGTCCCATAGCTCGAGGGCCTGGTCGTAGTGACGGTGGGCCTCGGCGGGCGCGCCAATCCGCTCGGCTTCCTCCCCGGCCCGGACCGAGGCCGCCAGCGCGCCGGTGACGTCGTGGCCGGTGAGGCTGTGGTAGGCGAGCTCGGCCGCGGCGCCGGGCACGTCCGCGAGCAGCGCGGTGAACCGTCCGTGCAGCCTGGTCCGCTCCCCGGGCAGCAGGTCGCCGTAGACGGCCTCGCGCAGCAGCGCGTGCCGGAAACGGTACCCGTCGGGCCCGTCGGGGACGAGCAGCTGGTGGGCGACCACCTCCCTGACCGCTTCCTCGTACCCGGCGTCGTCAAGACCGGAAGCCGCCAGGACCAGCTGGTCGTTCGCGCGCCGCCCGGCCACGGCCGCGGCCCGCAGGACCTGCTGCGCCGCGTCGGACACGCGCGCCACCCGTGCCAGCAGCAGCGCGGCGAGACCGGAGGGCAGCACTCCCGGCGATCCCGACGAGGCGGCGAGCAGCTCTTCCGCGTAATAGGCATTGCCCTCAGCCCGGTCGACGAGGGCGCTGAGCAGGGCGGTGGACAGGCGCGACGGCCCGTTGGGAAGGCTCGACAGGTGCTCCGCGAGCGCGGCGGCAGGCAGCGGGCCCAGCTCGACAAGCGCGACCGATGGGAGCCTGCCCAGCTCCGCCACGACCTCGCCGAGCGGATGCCGGCGGTACAGGTCGTCCGTGCGGTAGGTACCGACGATGGCGACGCGTTCGCGGCGCAGCATGCGGGCCAGGAACGTCACCAGATGGCGAGTGGTCGCATCGGCCCAGTGCAGGTCCTCCAGGACGAGCAGCACCGGGCTCGCGGCGGCGAATTCGGCCAGCGCCCCGAGCACCGCGCCGAACATCTGCTGACCGGCCATGCCGGACGGGGCGATCCCCTCCGCCGGCTCGCCACCGTCCGGCAGCAGCCTGGCCAGCACCGGGCGGGCCTTGACCGCCTGCTCGATATGCGACGGTGCCGTGCGGAACGCGTCCGCGAACGGCAGGTAAGGCACGCTGTCGCCGATCTCGGCGCACTGGCCGCACAGCACCGTGAAGCCGCTGCGCCCGGCCACCGTCATCACTTCGGCCACCAGGCGGGACTTGCCCACGCCCGCGTCGCCGCCGACAAGCGCGGTCACCGCCCGGCCCGCCACGGCGTCATCGAGCAACCCGCGGAGCCGCGCCATCTCGGTGTCACGGCCTACCAGCACCGCCACGTGCCACCCTCCGCCCGGAGCCGCTCAAGCGTTACGCCAAGCGGCGTCTCTCGCCAGCAAGCCCACGGTAGCAGCGCCGTGACCATGGCCCGCTTGCGCGCGGGCCGGATAACGGGCAGCGATCCGGAATCTGAACGACATCACCATGCCGATGTCGGCCTGCGTAGCGGCCTGAGGAAACCGGGCCGGACGGAGCGCCGGCCTTCCCCGCGACGGCGTGAAACCCGGCCCGTTCGGCCCGGCCCCGCCGTCGTTACTCGGCGGGCAGGCCGAGCGCTTCGGGGTGGCCCCGGCGGTAGTGCTCGGTCAGGACCTCGCTGTGGGTGCCAGGCCGGGTAGCAGGGCTGCGCTAGCGCAAGACGCGGATGGCGCATCGGGGTCCGGAAGCATTGGCCAGGCGCTGATCAGCCGTCAGCAGCTCACAGCTCAAAGCTTCAGCGAGCGCGACATAAACGGAGTCATACACCGTCACATTCGCTCGCAACTCATAAGCGCAGCGGATGAAGCCGCGGGCAGGGTACCGATCTATGTCGAGTTGCCGCAGGTCATCAACTGCCGCGGCGAACCTTTCATCGGAAACCGTGCCTGCGATCCAGCGCTTGCGCAGCACCGCGACAGTCTCGACGTCTGCAAGATCAGGCGCGGCCACGTCGTCAGCGTCGCGGAACGCCTGGCGTGCTCGCTGCCCGTCGCTTCCGTCATCGCCGACGACATTGGCCAGAACGGATGCGTCGATGACGATCAATGCCGGGACCGCTCCTCGTCCAAGTCCTGGGCTGCCTGGCGCAGGCCCACCTGGCCACCTGTACGGCGTTCGATGCGGTCCAGCACCTCATCCACACTCGGCCGCTCGGCGAGCCGGCGAAGTTCGCTGGTGAGGAACTGCTGCAGAGACTGGCCGCGTCGCTCAGCCCGGCGCTGCAGAGCGGCGTGAACGTCGTCGGGAAGATCTCTTACCAGCAGGTTTGGCATGCTTACATTATGCTAGCATCCTGGCCGACGGGCAAGCCAATGCATCATCGCGGTCATGTGAGGATGTGCCCGGCTCAGTTGCCGGAACCGTCCTCGGTCTCATTCGGGGGCTGTTCGATGACTGCGCCGTGAGCGAACTCAAAGCGCCGGCCGCATGCTGGACACAGCATCGGAAGCGGTACGGACAAGCTAGGCGGCTGCCCTGCGGCTTTGAGATTCGTCCCGTCGTACGGGCACACCACGAAGTCCACTCACTCCAGAATACGCGGTCCATGCCCGGAGAGAACTCAGTACGGAGAGCGGCAGCTGCGGGCTGCGGGGCGTCGTTACTCGGCGGGCAGGCCGAGCGCTTCGGGGTGGTCCCGGCGGTAGTGCTCGGTCAGGACCTCGCTGAGGGTGCCGGGCCGGTACGGCACGGTGCGCTGGCAGATTTCGCAGCGGGTGACCGGAAGCTGGGTAACGGTCACTGGGAAGCGGCGGGAAGATGACTTGCTCATTTGCCTCTATGATGCCAGCCCGGCCGCAGTGTTCTCGCCCATTGCTATGTGCCCAGTGGAAATTAAGGTGCTGAATCCCGGTGCGGCTGACACGATACGGCCGTGATGACTGAGGTGCCCTTATGACTGAGGTGCCGTGATGACTGATGTCGAAGTGCGGCCGGAGCGTGAACCGGATCGACGTCAGGTACGCCAGGTGGTGCAGGCGGCCTTTCATGCTCAGCCGGTCGTGCCGGATCTGGTGGACGCTCTGCGCGCGTCCACCGCGTGGCGCCCCGGCCTGTCGCTGGTGGCCCAGGAGCACGGGAGGGTTGTCGGGCACGTGCTGGCCACTCGCGGCTGGCTCGACGCGCGCGCCCGGCTGGTCGAGGTGCTCGTCTTGAGCCCGCTGAGCGTCGCGCCTGACCGGCAGGGGCAGGGCATCGGGTCGCGGCTGGTCCGCCAGCTGCTGGCGGAAGCGGCGTCGGGACCCGAGCCGGCGATCTTCCTCGAGGGCTCTCCGGACTATTACCGGCGGTTCGGATTTGGGGCGGCCGGATCGGCCGGCTTCGGCCGCCCGTCGCTGCGCATCCCGGAGGCTGGCTTCCAGGTATACACGTTCGCCAGCTACGAACCGTGGATGACGGGCACCCTGGTGTACCCAGACGCGTTCTGGGAGTTCGATTGCGTGGGTTTGCGCTAGCCGCGCTGGATGCACATGGCCTGGCGCACCGCCCACGCGGCTATTCCAGTGTGACGACGGCGGCGATCTGGTCCAGGCCGGAGACTCTCAGCAGGGTCCCGTTGAGGGCGCCCGCCGCGCTGACCTGGATGGTGAGCCGGGCTCGCCTGGCGGCGATGATCAGTGCCCGGATGGCGGCGCTATCGCAGTAGGTAACCGCGGTCATGTCGGCGGTGAAGGCGCTGGAGGTGGCGGCGGCCTCGTCGAGGGCGGTCTGGAATTGCCCGACGTTGGTCAGGTCGATGTCGCCGGCGGCGCGCACGATGGCGGGTTCACTTATCCCGGCGGGCAGGAACTCAAACCGTGCCTGCGGGCTGCTGGCGGGGGTGCTGCTAGCCGCGGAACGGTGCTGAGCGGGGCCGGCGGGGCTGGCGTCGTTAGTCATCACTTCAGGTCCTTGGTCAAGGTCACCGTCGTCCCGTGCGCGGACGGATCGATCGCGACGTCATCCATGAGGGCGTGCATGAAAATGACCCCGTGGCCTCGGGTGCCCGGGGCGGGCTGGTCGCGGTCCGCCGGTGGCGGCTGCCAGCTCCCGGTGTCGGCGACGGTCACTCCGACCATCGTGTGCGTCGCGCGGGCGGTGAGGCTGATCTGGACTGGTGCCGCGCCGGCGGGGCGGCCGGCGGTGGCGTGCTCGGCGGCGTTAGCGCATGCCTCACCCGCCGCGATCATGATGTCGTTGGCTTCCCGGCTGCCGATGCCGGCTGCTGGCAGCCACTGCCGCAGCCTGGCCCGGAGCATGGCCAGGCAGGAGGGGTCCGCTGCTGATACCTGGACGGTCAGCGGGGCAGGCGGGTGCCGGTAGATCAGGACGGCGACGTCGTCCTCGTAGCCGGCCGTCGGCGTCATGGCCGACATAACGTGGTCGGCGACCTCGTCCGGATGGTCGCGGGCGTGTTCGGCCACCGTGACGGCCGCCGCGTCGATCCCCTTGTCCAGCGACTGGTTCCGCCGCTCGACAAGCCCGTCGGTGTACAGCATCAAGGTCGCCCCGGGCGCCAGCGTGACCGTCGCCTGGCTGCGCCGGAAGTCAGCGGGCAGCATGGCCAGCGGCAACGACCGGGCCTGGTCGAGCAGGCAGTAGTCTTCCCCGTCCGTGACTACGATGGGCGGCGGGTGCCCGGCGCAGCCGTAGGTGACCGTCCCGGCTTCGGGATCAAGGATCGCGCAGAACACGCTGGTGCATGCCGCTCCCGGGATCCGGCTGGCGAAAGTGTCCAGGTCGGCGAGGGCCTCGGCGGGGCCGGGAGCGCGCAGCAGGACCGCCTGGCTGGCGGAGCGGAGCTGGCCCATGACCGCGGCGGCGGGCAGCCCGCGGCCGACGCAGTCACCGGCGACGATGCCGGTGCGCTGCCCGGGCAGCGGAATCACGTCGTACCAGTCACCGCCGACTTCGAGCGGGGGAACCGCCGGGGTGTACCGCGCGGCGAATCCGTGCGGCAGCTCGGTCGGGGCCAGGATGGCATGCTGAAGGGTGAGAGCGACGGTGCGGGCCTGCTCGTAGTCCCTCGCCTTGGCGAGGACCTGGGCCAGGTGGCTGGTCAGGACCGAGAACAGTTCCCGCACTTCGGCGCCGACGGGCCGTCCGGCCGGGAATTCCGCGGCGATGGCCGACGAGCCTGTGCCGTCGAGCGGAGCGGCGAGCAGGCTGGTGCCCTCCTCGCCTGGCAGCACGATGACCGAGGCGGCCGGCTGACGCCGGACGGCGCCCAGCGCTCCCGTCACGGCTGCGGAGGCACCCTGGCCAGGGGCAGGCCCGGGCCAGCCGGTGATCGCGGTTTTGCCGTCGCTGGACCACAGCGCGGCTGTCACCTGGCTGGCGTGTATCGCGCCGGCGATCTCGCGGGCGGCCGTGGTGAGCATCTCGGAGATCTCCCCGGTCGCGGCCAGCGCGGCGGCGAAGCCGGCCAGGGTGGCTTCGCGCTGCGTGGCCAGCCGTTCCGCGGTCACGTCCCGCGCGGTGCCGACGAAGAGCCGGCCGTGCCCGTCCGGGCTGGGCAGGCTGGCCGAGCTGCACGCCAGCCAGACGGCATGCCCGTCGCGGTGCCGTACCTGGATCGTGTACCGGCCGCCGCCGTACCGCTGGTAATCGCTGAGCGCCTGGGCCGCCGTCGCCCACCCGTCAGGCTCGGCGCCGGGGTCCGGGATCCAGGGGTGCGGCCAGCGGAACGGCAGGCCGTCCGGGCCATAGCCCACCAGGGTCAGGAAGGCCTGATTGGCCTCCACGATGGTGCCTTCGGAATCGGTGACGAAGAAGCCTTCCTGCAGGGAGTCGATCAAGGTGCGGCGGAATTGCGATTCGCGGTTCCTGAACCTGGCCATCCCCAGGTTGGAGCGCACCCGGGCGAGCAGTTCCACGGCGGAGAACGGCTTGACCAGGTAGTCGTCCGCGCCTGCCCGCAGGCCCTCGATGGACGCCTGCTGCCCGGCCCGCGCCGATAGCAGCAGTGCCGGCACGGCCGCGGTGCGCGCGTCGGCGCGCAGGGCGGCAACCAGGCCCAGCCCGTCCAGGCGGGGCATCATCACGTCGCTGATCACCAGGTCCGGAGCGCCGGCGCGGACCACGTCCAGGGC
>JBAPYC010000497.1:0-5278 GCA_049284535.1 Streptosporangiaceae bacterium | reverse complement strand
GAGTGGCGCACCCCGACCACGGGCGCGTCGCGCTTTGCGGCGAAGGGCCAGTCACGCTCCGCGACGCCGGGCCCCCCGCGCCCGGCCAGGTCGCGCCGGCGGCCGCAGCGTTCCGATGTGCTGCCGGCCGAGGCGACCGTCACCCTGGCCGAGGAACGCCGCAACGCCAACGTCGAGGACATCTTCACCGAGCTGGACGAGCAGCTGGTCGGCCTGCTGCCGATCAAGAAGAAGGTCGAGGAGATCGCCTCGCTGCTGCTGGTGGACCGGGTCCGCCAGCGATTCGGCCTGCATGCACCCCGGCCCAATCTGCACATGTGCTTCACCGGGGATCCCGGCACCGGCAAGACTACGGTGGCCCTGAAAATGGCCGATCTGCTGTACCGGCTGGGCTACCTGGAAAAGGGGCACCTGGTCCACGCCATGCGCGATGACCTGGTCGGGGAATTCATCGGGCATACCGCGCCCAGGACCAAGCGCACGCTCGAGCGGGCGATGGGCGGTGTCCTTTTCATTGACGAGGCGTATTACCTGTACCGGCCCGGGGATTCCAAGGACTACGGCCAGGAATGCATCGACATCCTGCTCCAGGTCATGGAGAACGACCGCGACAAGCTGGTGGTCATCCTGGCCGGCTACAAGGACCGCATGGACTATTTCTTCGAGAGCAATCCCGGCATGAGCTCGCGGATAGCGCACCACCTGGACTTCGCCCCGTACAAGGTGGACGAGCTGACCGCCATCGGCCGGGCCATGCTCGAAGAGTCGTCGTACTACCTGTCCGCTGAGGCCGAAGAGGTCTTCCGCCGTTACCTGACCCTGCGGATGGCCCAGCCGCGATTCGCCAACGCCCGCAGCGCCCGCAACGAGCTGGAGCGGGCCCGGCTCCGGCACGCGTTCCGGCTCGCCACCGAGCCCGAAACCCAGCGCACCAAGGACGACCTGATGCGCCTCGAGCCCGAGGACATCCTGTCCAGCCCGCTGTTCTCCCTCGACGAGACCCTGTCGGGCCTGGAGTAACGGCCCCGGCGCGGTCAGCCGGCCCGGTCAGTCAGCGCGGTCAGCCGGCCCGCTCAGCCCGGCCGATCGGCCCGGAGAGTCATCAGCCCGCGGGCGCCTCCCCGGCCGTCCCGCCGCTGGCCACCCCGACGCCGGCGGGCGCCGCGGCCGGGGCCTGCGGCGGATCGGAACGGTACTCCTCCGGGAGGGTCTCGTCGGCGCCTTCGGGTACCCGCACCGCCTTGAAGATCACGGTCAGCACCACCGACACCACCAGGTTGATGATGAGCGCGCTCAGCCCGATGTAGACGGTGTGGCCGAACTCGAGGTCGGTGGATCCGGCCCAGTGCGACGCGGTCGGCGTGGCCACGTTGTAGGCGGCGACCGTGCCGAAGATCATCGCGGCCAGCCAGCCGATCAGCAGGGCGTACCGGTGGAACCAGCGGGTGAACAGCCCGGCGACCACGGCCGGGAAGGTCTGCAGGATCCAGATGCCACCGAGCAGCTGCAGGTTGATGGAGAAGGTCTTGGGCAGCGTGAGCGCGAACAGCAGAGCGCCGACCTTGACCACTAGCGACACCCACCGCGAGACCTGGGTCTGCAGCCGGGGGCCCGCGTCCGGCTTGAAGAACTCCTTGAAGATGTTGCGGGTGAACAGGTTAGCGGCCGCGATGGACATGATCGCGGCCGGGACCAGCGCGCCGATCACGATAGCGGCGAAGGCGATCCCGGTGAACCAGCTGGGGAACAGGTGCTGGAACAGGTACGGCACCGCGAGCTGGGGGTTCCCGGTCTTCTTCACGTTCGCGACGGTGGTCTTGTCGGACAGGGCCACGTAACCGAGCAGCGCGATGAAGGCGAGCATGACCGAGTAAATGGGCAGCAGGGCCATGTTGCGCTTGATGATGTCGCGGCGCTTGGTGGACAGCACGGCGGTGACCGAGTGCGGGTAGATCATCAGCGCCAGTGCGGACCCCAGCGCGAGGGTGGAGAAGGCCAGCTGGCTGTTGCCGGTGGTGGGGATGAACACCCCGGTTGGCTTGTGCGTCGTGGGGCTGATCGCCTTCATGTGGGCCTCGGCCGTCGTGAAGATGTGCCCCCAACCGCCGACCCTGGCCGGGAGGTAGAGCACCGCCACGATGATCATCAGGTAGACCAGGGTGTCCTTGACGAACGCGATCATCGCCGGGGCCCGCAGCCCGGAGACAAAGGTGAAGACGGCCAGGACCAGGAACGCGATGAACAGCGGCAGGTCCTTCACGAACGAGTTCGAGGAGGAGGTGCCCACACCCATCACGGTGAGCACCGCCTGGATGCCGACCAACTGCAGCGCGATGTAGGGCATCAGCGCCAGGATCCCGGTGAAGGCCATGGCCAGCGACAGGCTGCGCGAGCCGTAGCGGCCCTTGATGAAGTCGGCGGGGGTGACGTAGTTGTGCGCCCGCGCGATGGACCACAGCCGGGGCAGGAACATCAGGGCGATCGGGAACACGATGATGGTGTAGGACACCGCGAAGAAGCCGGTCACGGCGCCGGCGCCGAATACCGCCGCTGGTACCGCGATGAACGTGTAGGCGGTGTACAGGTCACCGCCGAGCAGGAACCAGGCCACGAAGGTGCCGAAGCTGCGCCCGCCCAGGCCCCACTCGTTCAGGTGCATCATGTCCTCGGCCCGGCGCCAGCGCGCGGCCGCGAATCCGATCAGCGTGACGAGGAGGAACAGGACCACGACGATGGTGAAGGTCACCGCGTTGACGTTGCTCACCGGGCCACCTCGCCTGCGCCGGAGTCAGGCTCGTCCCCGGAGCTCCCGGCCGGTTCCAGCTTCTTCTGCAGCCAGATCACGATGCCCAGCACGATCCCCACCACGGGCATGTAGACGATCAGGTAGAAGTAGAAGAAGGGGAAGGCGCCGACCTTCGGTGTCGCTCTGGCGTAGAGCGGGACGTACAGCGAGAAGAAGACCGCGGCGATCACCAGAATGGCGATGAGCGCCGAGATGACCGGGTGGGCAGAAACGGATTCCCA
This sequence comes from Streptosporangiaceae bacterium, assembly GCA_049284535.1. Taxonomy (GTDB): domain Bacteria; phylum Actinomycetota; class Actinomycetes; order Streptosporangiales; family Streptosporangiaceae; genus Palsa-504. Next base: position 2,251 of record JBAPYC010000497.1, on the reverse strand, counting down.
TGATGCCCTGGGGTTGCGCGGCTTTGCGGCGGATGGCTGAGTCATTGGTTCCTCTCGTCCGGGGCCAGCCTCTCCGGTATGACAGGGGTCACATATGTTGCATTTATGTTGCGCCTGTTACAGCCGTTCGGCAATGCCTTGGCGAGATTAATCAGGAGACTGTTCTCCGCTGTTGTCACTAACTGATAGCGCGGATAAAGGCGCGCCGCTGAATCGCCCGGTGGCCGCCCAGTGGCCGCCCAGCGCCGGCCCGAGGCCGGCCCGGGCCACCGCCAGGAAGGCTTGCCGGTCCAGCGCGCCCGCGCCTGCGGCCAGGGCGCCTGCCAGCGGCTGCCCCGCGGCGATTTCGAGGTCGGTGAGATTAACCCGTTCGGCTAGATCGGGGTGGGCAGGCCAGGCCCCGATCACCACCCCGGCCAGCGCCAGCCGCCGGGTCTTCATCGCCTCCAGGGTGAGCGCGGTGTGGTTGAGGGTGCCCAGCCCCGGCTGGGTGACCACCAGCACCGGTGCGCCCAGCATCGCGGCCAGATCGGCAATGGTGGTCCCGGCCGGGTCGTAGCGGACCAGCAGGCCACCCGCCCCCTCGACCAGGACCAGGTCGGCGTCGACCTGCTTGACGTAGACGGCCGCGGCGGACAGGTCGAGCGGCGGCCGCCCGGCCTGCCGCGCGGCCGCCTCGGGAGATAGCGGATCAGGGAAACGGGCCAGCTCGTGCAGGTCCGTGACCCCGGACAGCCGGCGCACCGTGTCCAGGTCGCCGGGGGAACCGGGCGGCTCGCCGGTCTGCACCGGCTTGACCACGGCCACCCGCAGGCCGCGCGCGGCGGCCAGGGCGGCGACGGCCGCCGTGACCACGGTCTTGCCGACATCGGTGCCGGTCCCGCTGACCACCAGCACCGGCGGCAGCCCCGGGCCGCGAGCCGCCGGGCCGCCAGCCGCTGGGGCGGGGCTCACCGCCGCAGCCGGGTCACGAACTTGTACCGGTCGCCGCGGTACCAGGACTGGGCCCACTCGACCGGCTCGCCGGTGCTGTCGTAGGCGTGCCGCGACAGCAGCAGCAGGGGCAGCCCGGCGTCCACCTCGAGCAGCTGGGCGTCGTGCGGGTCGGCCAGCACCGTCTCGATGGTCTCCTCGGCTTCGGCCAGCTGGATCCCGTACGCCGAGCGCAGCGTCTCGTACAGGGACGGGTGCCGCTCCAGCTGCTTGCGCAGGCCCGGGAAACGCCGGGCGGGCAGATGTGAGGTGTCGATCGACATCGGCTCGCCGTCGGCCAGCCGCAGCCGGTGGATGCGCAGGGCCCGGCCGCCCGGGCGGATCCCGAGCAGCTCGGCCAGCTGCTCGTCGGTCGTGACGTACCCGATATCCAGGATCTTGGTCAGCGGATGCAAGCCGTGCGCCCGCATCCCCTCCGTATAGCTGGCCAGCTCCAGCGGCTGGGCCACCTTGGGCTTGGCCACGAAGGTGCCCTTACCCTGCATTCGCAGCAGGCGTCCCTCGACCACCAGCTCGGCCAGCGCCTGCCGGACGGTGGTGCGCGAGGTCCCGTACGACCGCGCAAGCTCCCGTTCGGGCGGAACCGGGCTGCCTGCGTCCAGGGCGGCGGTCAGCTCGAGCAGCTGTCGCTTCACCTGGTAGTACTTGGGCAGCCTCGGCGCCAGGCCCGGGCCGGGTGCACCGGGAGTGTCGTCAGCCGGAAGCAGAGAAGCGGTCATCCGGAATCATTGCCTTAATGAAGGGTTAACGTCAACTCTCATCATCGTCCCGCACGGCGGCAAGCGCGCGCGCCGCGGCCAACAGATCGGCCTCGGTCAGGTCGGCCCGGCCGGTCAGCCGCAGGCAAGCCTGACCCGCCGGGACCGACGGCGGCCGGAAGCAGCCCACCCGGACGCCGTGCCCGGCGCAGATCTCACGCGCCCGTACGGCCCGCTCCGGCGCGCCGAGGATGACCGCCAGCACGGCCGCGTCCGGCCAGGTCACCCCCAGTCCGAGGTCTGCGGCCAGGTCGGCCAGCCGGGTCGCGCTGGCCCGGGCGCGGGCCCCGAGATCCGGTTCGGACTCGAGCACCTCCAAGGCGGCCAGCGCCGCCCCGGCACACGGCGGGGCCAGGCCGGTGTCAAAGATGAAGCCGCGCCCGGTGTCCACCAGCGTCTGGATCACCTCCGGCGCCGCGAGCACCGCGCCGCCCTGGCCGGCCAGCGACTTGGACAAGGTGACGGTGCGGACCAGGTCAGGCTCGGCCGCGATCCCGGCC
>JBAPYC010000496.1:0-13220 GCA_049284535.1 Streptosporangiaceae bacterium | reverse complement strand
GGATGAGGAGCTCGCTCAGCTTGTCGGCGATCTGCTGCATCTTCATCGCGTCGCGGGCGCGCAGCTCCGGGTGCTGCTCGATGAGCTGGAAGTGGCGGGTGTAGTCCTCGGGGTCGGCGGTGGCCTGGGCGCAGAGGGCCAGGACGACCGGGCGGAGCTGTTCGACGGCCTCGGTCGCGTTTCGCGGGGCGGGAGTGCCGTCTGCCTGCCTGGCTGCGGTGATCGCGTCGAGCAGTTCCTGCTCTTTGGCGAAGACGACCTCCTGCTTGTCGCCGAAGTGGCGGAAGAACGTGGTGCGGCCGACTTCGGCGCGCTCGGCGATGTCGCCGACCGAGACGCCGTCGAAGCCCCGCTCGAGGAACAGCTCTCGGGCGGCGTCGATGATGCGCTGGCGGGCCTGGCGCTGCTTGCGCTCCACGAGCGAGAGGGGCGGGGTCATGACGGCAAGCATACCCGTTCCGGGTTTGCCGTTCCAAGAGGTATGCAGTATGTTACGGTATTGAGTACCAAAACGAACGGAGGACACGGTGGCGCACGAGCTGCACGCGGAAGACCGCCACCTCCCGGCCGGCGTCCGGTCAGACGGACCACGCAGCCTGCCGGCGTCGAAGCCGCTGTCGATTCGCGCAGATCTAACCGGGCAATCCCTCGACGAACAGGAGTGCAGCATGTCAGTCAACCAGGAAGCCGCTTACCGGGCGGGACCAGGTTCAGCTGTCCCCGATCCCCGGCGGTGGAGGGCCTTGGCCTTGCTGGCCATCGCCGATTTCGTCGTCATACTCGACGCGACCATCGTCAACGTCGCGCTGCCGTCCATCGGACGGGGCCTGCACGCCTCTACCAGCGACCTGTCGTGGGTGACGAGCGCCTACATCCTGACCTTCGGCGGGCTGCTGATGCTCGGAGGCCGCCTCGCCGACCTCTTCGGCCGCAGGCGGCTGTTCATCGGCGGCCTTGTTCTCTTCGGGCTGGCCTCGCTGGCCGGGGGGCTGTCGACACAGATCGGCGAGCTGATCGCCTTCCGCGCCTTGCAGGGCGCCGGCGCGGCGATGCTGGCCCCGGCCGCCCGCTCCATCGTCGTGACCCTGTTCGAGGAGGGCCCCGAACGGAGCAGGGCCCTGGGGATCTGGGCGGCGGTGGCCGGTTCGGGCAGCGTTGTCGGGCTGATCCTCGGCGGCGTGCTGACCAGCTCGCTGGGCTGGCGGTGGGTGCTGTTCATCAACGTCCCGATCACCCTGGGCGCCGCGGCACTGGCCCCGGTCCTGATCCGCGAGTCCCGGGCCGAGACGACCGATCGCTCCATCGACTACGCTGGGGGCGCCCTGGTCACGGGCGGCCTGGTCGCCATTCTGTATGCGCTGGTCCACGCCGGGAATGCCGGATGGGGCTCGGCCGAGACCATCGGCCTGCTCGGCCTCGGCGCTGCCCTGCTCGCGGTGTTCACCTGGGTCGAAGGCAAGGTCCGCTCTCCGCTCGTCCCGCTGCGGATCTTCCGCATCGGCCAGGTCCGCGGCGCCAACATCGCCATGCTCATGGTGGCCGCCGCCATGGTCGGCTTCTTCTTCGTCTTCACCCTGTACCTGCAGGACGTCCTGGGCTACAGCGCCATAAAGGCCGGCATGGCCTCGGTTCCCCTCGGCCTCATCCTGATCATCGTCGCCGGCCTCAGCTCCTCCGTCGCGGAACGGCTCGGTGCCAAGCCGGTGCTGGTGTCCGGACTGGCCGTCTTCACCGGCGGTGTTGCCTGGATGACGCGCATCTCAATCCATAGCGCTTACCTCACCGACATCCTCGGCCCCATCCTCGGAATCGGCATCGGCCTCGGGCTCGTCTTCATCGCACTCACCATCGCCTCCGTCAGCGGCATCGAGGCCGAGCACTCCGGCGTAGCCGGCGGACTCATCAACATGACCCAGCAGGTCGGCGGCGCGATCGGCCTGGCCGTCATCACCGCGATCATCACCAGCCACGTTCACCACTACGGGCCAGGCCCGGCTTCCTTCACCGGCGGCCTCCGCGACGCGCTGATCGCGGCCGCGCTCATAGGAGCGGCCAGCCTCGCCGTCTCCGCCATCGCCCTGCCCCGGCGCCACCGGGACGCGCCGACCGCGGAGATCGCGGAGACTGCGCACGTCTCAGCCCATGACGCGCTTGAAACGCATCCCGCCAGCCGCCACACACACCCCGGCTGAGCGCAGCGCCCCACGAGGAGCAAAGCGGCACCCAACCCCGAATCATCCCGCAAGCAGCGGCCCTGACACACCCGTGACCAGGGCCGCTGCACTACTGTCGGCATATCTCAGCCCTGCTCGTCACCAGCCGTGAGCGGGCCGGGCCGCCAGCACGGTGTCCCCGGTAAGGCCAGGAACCAGCGCACACATGCAAGACGGAGACGCCTCAGGGCGATGGTGATGCCGGCTGCCGGATCACGACGCGGCGACCATGGACGCGGTGTTCTCGCGGCCGATGCCCGACTGGACCGACCGATCTGCCGTCGCCGCGTTCGCCGCCGACCGCGCCAATTCGTCGATCTTCTGCCGTTCAAGACCACAGCCCAGCAGCGGCGCGATTATGGGCACCTGATGCCCGCACCGACCAGGTGCGGCCAGGATTAGGGGACCCCACGGAAGCGAAACAGGCAATCCCGAACCTACGCTCGCTGAAAACCCGGTCCGGGGAGGGACACCATGACCAGTACCGAGCAAGCCGGGTGGCTGCCCGTGTACAAGGCACGCCCATGACCACCACGACACGGCCGGCGGCTGAGGATCAGCCTGGCATACCCGGTGCCGGCCCGCGCGAGCAGACGCGGGCGCGCTACCCCGACAGCACCGGCTACGTCGAGCGCGACGGGGTGCGCTTGTACTACGAGGTCTACGGCTCTGGCGAGCCGACCATCTTCCTCCTGCCGACGTGGTCGATCATCCACTCACGCCACTGGAAGATGCAGATTCCCTACCTCGCCCGGCACTGTCGCGTCATCACGTTCGACGGGCGCGGAAACGGCCGCTCAGACCGCCCGGCCGGCGCGGATGCCTACAGGGAGACAGAGTTCGCCGCCGACGCCCTGGCCGTGCTGAATGCGACCGGGACCGGACGCGCAACGATCGTGGCCCTGTCCGTCGGGGCGCAGCGCGCTCTCATCCTGGCGGCCGAGCATCCCGACCGCGTGAGCGGCGCGGTCTTCATCGGCCCGTCCGTACCGCTCCGACCGCGACAGGCAGGCGACCCGCACGACCTGCTTGAGGCGGTGCTGCCCACCGACCAGGGCTGGCCGAGGGACACGTTTTCCGCGTTGGTGCAGGACTACCGCGGCTTCCTGGAGTTCTTCTTTTCCCAGATGTTCGCCGAGCCGCACTCCACCAAGCCGATCGAAGACTGCGTCGGCTGGGGCCTGGAGACCACAGCCGAGACGCTCATGGCAACCGAAATCGGCAACGGCCTTGATGAGAAGGCCACTCGCCAGCTGTGCGGCCGGATTCGCTGCCCGGTGCTGGTGATCCAGGGCACGGCCGATCCCATCAGCGGGCCCGGCCGCGGGACAGCGCTCGCTGAGGCGACCGGCGGCGACCTGGTCCTGCTAGAAGGCTCGGCTCACGGCCCCCACGTGCGCGACCCGGTCAAAGTCAACCTGCTCCTGCGTGACTTCGCCCTCCCGCCGCAGAAGGCTTCGCGATGGGCTCGCGGCAAGGCCCGTGCCAGGCGCGTACTGTACGTCTCCTCGCCGATCGGTCTGGGCCACGCCCAGCGGGACATGGCGATCGCTGGCGAACTGCGCAAACTGCATCCCGATGTGAAGATCGACTGGCTGGCCCAGCATCCGGTCACCAAGGTGCTAGAAGCCCATGACGAGCGCATCCACCCTGCCAGCGCCTATCTGGCGAGCGAATCCGGCCACATCGAATCAGAATCGGCCGAGCACGACTTGCACTGCTTCCAGGCCATACGGCGGATGGACGAGATCCTGCTCGCCAACTTCATGGTCTTCCACGACCTCAACCGCGCTGAGGACTACGACCTGTGGATCGGCGACGAATCCTGGGAGCTGGATTACTACCTGCACGAGAACCCGGAACTGAAATCGGCCGCATACGCCTGGCTCACCGACTTCGTCGGATGGCTGCCGATGCCCGACGGCAGCGACCGCGAAGCGTTCCTCACCGCCGACTACAACGCCGAGATGATCGAGCACATCGACCGCTTCCCGCGGGTCCGCGACCGCGCCATCTTCGTCGGTGACCCCGACGACATCGTCACGGACACCTTCGGCGCCGGTCTCCCGCCGATCCGCGATTGGACCGAGAGCCACTACGACTTCGCCGGCTACATCACCGGCTTCAACTCGCACCAGCTCGCAGACCGCGAAGCACTCGGCTATCGTGCCGACGAGCGCGTGTGCATCGTCACCGTGGGCGGCTCGGGCGTCGGCGGCCACCTGCTGCGGCGGGTGATCGCCGCCTTCCCCGAGGCGAAGTCGCGCGTCCCTGACCTCCGGATGATCGTGGTGGCTGGGCCGCGGATCGATCCGGGCAGCCTGCCGGCCCCGCAGGGCCTGGAGATCCGCCCGTACGTTCCCGACCTGTATCGTCATCTGGCTGCCTGTGATCTCGCCGTCGTCCAGGGCGGGCTGACAACGGCGATGGAGCTGACCGCGAGCCAGCGGCCGTTCCTGTATTTCCCGCTGCGGCACCACTTCGAGCAGAATCTTCACGTGCGGCACCGGCTCGAGCGCTACCGCGCCGGGCGGTATATGGACTTCGAGACCGCCAGCCCGGCCGACATCGCCGCGGCGATCGCCAGCGAGATCGGCCGCAAAGTGGACTACCTGCCCGTTGCCACCGATGGCGCTGCCCGTGCAGCTGCCCTGATCGCCGACCTCCTCTAGCAGAAACAGGCAGCACGCAGCACCGGACGGCGAGATGCCTCCGGTGCTGCGCAGGTGAGCGGGTGCCTTCCGGCCTTCGCGGGTTACTCGCGGCTGGGCGGGGGGCTGTGGCTGCGGAGGACGGTCTTGCCATCCGGGCTCCGCGCGGTGCTGGTGCCGTCCGGGTTGACCGTGATGGTCCAGCCGATCCGGTGGATCATCACCTGATGGTGGAAGAAGCAGTAAAGCTTGCAGTCTTCGACGCTGGTCTTACCGCCGTGGGCCTGGTGGGTGACGTGGTGCACCTGGGAGGCGCAGGCGGGCTGGTCGCAGCCGCCCGGATACTTCCGCAATCCACACAGGATCGGAAGGCATCATGGAAGACATGCTCACCACCGAGTATGACGGGTGCGGGCGCTGCCTGGTGGCAGTCCGCCGCCTGAGCAGGAAGACCGACAAGACCAGCAGCCCGCAGCGCCAGGGCGACCAGAACCTGCAGGCAGCGGCCGACGCCGGAGGCCACATCATCGCGTGGGCCGATGACTGGGAAGTCTCGGGAGCCACGGACCCGATGACCCGCAAGGGGCTCGGCCCGTGGCTGCGCGGCGAGATGGGACCCTATGACGGGATCGTGGCTCCCACTGTTGACCGGGTAGGCCGCAATGTCCGGGACACGCTAAACACGCAGACGCTGCTGACCAGCCAGGATCGCGTCGTGGTCACGTCGGATCACGCGGGGGTGTGGGATTTCAGCGACCCGAACCAGGAAAACGAGTGGCTGGCCAAGGCGTGGGGGTCGCAGATGGAGCTGCGGGCGATCCAGAAGCGCAACCGCGATGAGGCGATCCGGGCACGGAAGGCGGGCGAGCCTACGCATCAGCCCTCGTACGGGTACATGTATGTGCGACTGGCCCCGATGGCGAAGATCGATCATGTGGCGATCGATGAGGTCGGCGCGGAGATTATCCGGGAGGTGGCGCAGCGGATCCTGGCCGATGAGACGGGAAAGATCACGATCGGGACCGAGGCCGTGCGCCTGACACGGGAAGGCATCCCCTCTCCGGGCGACCGGCGAGCCCAGTTGTACGGCCGCCCGATGAAAGGCGCCCCGTGGACCGGCCACACGCTCAAGCACATCTTGTGCAGCGAGGCGGCCCTGGGGTACCTCCTGTACGGCGGCCGGCCCGTCCTGGGCGCGGACGGCAGGCCGATGCGGATAGCCGAACCGCTGTGGGACCGCGCGACCCATGACGCGCTGATCAAGGCGACAGCGGCCAAACGCGACGGCAAGCGTGCTCCGAAGGGCCTGCGGCTGCTGAGCGGGGCGGCGTTCTGCGGGAACTGCGGCGCACGGCTGCATGTCGAGGCCCGCGACGGCTCCCGGCACGCTTACTCATGTACCGCGCGGATACGTGGTATCCGCGCGTCGGCCGGGTGCAAGCCCGCCCCGTCCATTGCTCTCACGGCGACGGATGCGCTGGTGAGCGAGTGGTTCCTGGCCCGCTACGGGACTGGGGAGGTCATGCGGAAGATCTACGATCCCGGTACCGGGCACGCGGCCCAGATCGGCGAGCTTGAGGCCACCCGCTCGCGGCTGCGCGAGGACCGCCAGGCCGGACTGTATGACTCGGCCGAGGATGCGGACTGGTACCGCACCGAATACCGGCGGCTCGGGGAGGAAATCGCGGCCCTGAAGGCGCTGCCCGAGCGCATGCCGGGCATGCGCATGATGCCCACGGGTCACACCATCGCCCAGGAGTGGGACGCGGGCGATAACGCGCGGCGCCGTGAGATGCTGGCAGAGTTTGAGGTCCGCGTGGTGGTGCACCCCACCGGGCACAACCCACGGGTTGCGATTACCGGGATGGAGATCAGCCCGGACGGGCTCGAGCTAGCCGAGTGAGGCTCCTGCACACAGTGAACGCCAGTCCCCATTGTCTTGCCATCATCCAGACCACGTCCGGGCTCCGGAAGATCCTAATCTCGGAGCCCCGGCAAGTTTTAACGGCAGCTGGGCAGGAAGTCCAGGTTGTTGTTCGGCACGCCGTCGGCGTGGGTCTTGAGAGTCGGCGTACCGCACCGGCAATTATCGGAGTGAACGGCGGCAGCGGGGCTGACAGTCAGGAATGTATCGCCAGAATCCATGGCGGCATAGACCTCCTTTACCGTCATGGTCTGGGCACCGCCGAAGCCCACGTCCGTTATGTGACAGCCACGGCTGTCAAACGCGCTGCTGGCAGGATTGTCCGACTTAATTACGCATGTAATTACATAGTTTGCCATTAAGGCAACCTCCGTACGATCGGGGGATGAGCGGCTCGGGGGAAGTCGCTCCCTGAAAGGATTGCATACGTTGGCCGTTAGCTTTTGGACCGCACAGAATACGGCGGTTCCAGTCGAACGCATTTCGAATCTGCACTTGTCATGACTTCGGACAGCAAACCCGTCGTGACTTATCCCCTAAGCGGACGAAGTGATAGATTTGCTTTCTATGGAGTGGCGCATTCCGGACTTTTACTCTCCGCTGCCGGTTCATGGCGTGCTGAATTCTGGTGCCAGATAGCGCACCGTCCGGCCCATGCGTGTGATGACCCGCACTTCGCGTACCGATAGCCGCCCGTGGGCGGGCAGCGCCGTCAGGGGGCATTGCAGCACGGTACCGGCCGACCAGGGCGCAAAGACCAGGGCGAGGACGCCGGAATCTGCCCGGGCGCTGAGACGGCACCATAGCGCGTCGGCGTCGGCGTCGATGACCACGACCATCAGCACCGCGAGCGGCATGCGCGCCTGCCATCCTTTCCCGCAGGACTGAACGGTTGCCCCGAAGGCGGCGGCGATGGCTGCCGCCAGCGTGCGTGACCGGGTGGTGACCCGCCATCCCGGCGCGTCGGCGCCGGGGTCTGCCCACGGGCTCAGCCGACCGTCGCACGGGCCGGGCGAGAGCATCGGCTCGCGAGGGTTGCGCGCGGCCATCAGCCGCCCTCGGTCCGGACGTGTCCGGCTACGGTCCGTGATTGTGCACATGCACGGGTGCGGCGCTTGTCTGCCCTACGCGCGCAGGCGCGAGGCCCGTGCACATGCACAAAGATGGTCACTGTCCGTCACCCCTGTCGGACGGCCGGGCAGCGCGCCAGTAGCCGCGCCGGACCTGCACGACTCGTCCGGCCTTGGCGTGTGCCTGGAGCCGGTAGTAGACCCACCGGCGGGCCATGCCGCATGCGGCTTCCAGCTCTGCGACCGAGATCCCCTCCGCGCCGGCGTCGACCAACGCGTCCCACAGCGCCATCTCGGGCCGGGGTCGGCCATCGCCATCGGGCGGGCCGGCCGGGGCCGGCTGGGCCGGTTCCGGGGCCATGGGAGGCGCATCCGGGCCGGGCACGTCCGGCTCGGCGGGGGCTGGCCGGAGCTGTATCGGCACGCATTCGGACACGTGGCGGTCCCGCTGGGCGTCGGTAAGCAGATAAGCGCGGTTCGGTTCGGGGGTGGTGTGCTCGGGGTCGGAGATCAGGAATTCACCGGGTTTGGTGAGCTTGTGGGCGTACCAGCCGGAATTGCCCATTCCCTGCCCGAGGATCAGGTCCGCATCGCGCGGTTCCCGCACGCGCAGGCATATCCGGATATCCATTTGCGACCGGATGGCGGTGCCCTTGCCCATGGCGTCCTGGGTGGGCCGCTGGGTGGCGGCGATCAGGTTTTCCGCGACCGCCCGGCCGCGGCGGGCTATCGAGTCGGCATACTCGCGGGCTTGGTCGGGCAGTTCGGCCCATTCGTCCACCACGATGATGATCGCGGGATCATCGGGGGTGGGTTCCCAGACCCGTTTTCCTGCTGCTGCCATTCGCGTGGCCCGCTCATTCAGTTTCTCCACTGCAGCGCGGAACAATTCGGTGGCCTGGTCCGGGGTGACCGCGAGGCGGTCAAAGCACGCGGCCCACGGGGCGAGTTCCATGCCGCCTTTCATGTCGACGCCCCACAGGATCACGTCGCGGCAGCCGGCCAGATTGGCGATGATCACGTTGAGGATGCCGGATTTCCCGGACCCCATAATCCCGCCGATCAGGGCATTGCGGCGCAGCAGGACAAGATGCACCGGCCGGCCGTCTTCGGATAGCCCGATGTCCATCGGCCGGCTCACCGTGGTGACCCACCGGCCCGGCCAGGCGGCCGGCTCGGCGTGCGGGTCGGTCTCGATCACCCGCATCACGAACCGGTCGGCCCGCGTGCCGTCAGCGAAGATCCGCAGGCTGCCCGGCCGCAGCTTCAGGCCCGATTCCAGCGCGGGTATCCGGCTGATCACCTGAGCGGCGGTAATCCCTCGTCTGAGCAGGACACGGGCGGTCCAGCCCCAGGCGTCCACCACCACCGACAGGATCTCGGCCCCGGGCAGGCCCGCGTTTCCGGTGACCTCGGGCCAGGCGGCGATGGTGCGCTCGATCCGCGCCTTGGCGCGGCGCCGGCGGTGGAACCACCACGGGATGCCCAGGACCACGGTGCCGAGTTCGGCCACCAGCGGCAGCGGGCCGGTGGCCGGGCCGGCCGCGATGCCCGCCGACAGCCACCCGCCAGCGACCGCGACAACAGCAGCGGCGTAGACGCGTTCGATGCCCCGGTCGATCCCGCACGCGGCCCACATCCGGGCCAGCACCCCGGCTATGGCCTTCCCGGCCGGCCCGGCTCGCAGCATCCGGTGCGGGATGCCGAGCAGGATCACCGCCAGCAGCGTCAGGCCCGCGATCGGCAGCCAGTACCGGGCATGATGCGGGTGGACCCAGGCCGCCACGGCGAGCGCGGCCACGGTGATGGCGAACGGCGCGAACGCGGTCCGATGCCGCCACGCCCACCGGCCGATGATCACAATAACCAGGTCGGGGAGCTGGTCACCGGGGTTAAGGATCATCATGGGCTGCATGCCTGCGCGCCGGGCCTGGCGGGCGTGGCGGCGCATCCGCCGGTAACTGCTCACGGCGCCTCCCCGTGGCTCGGAGCGGGCATCTGGCGGGCGTCCAGCTCGTCCCGGAGGTAGTACAGGGGGTCGGCCTCGCCGGCCGTGTGCGCGGCGAGGGTGGCGCGTATCGCGGCGAGCAGGTTGGCCCGGTCCAGGCGGGTGGTGGCGAGTTCGGCGGTCAGCCGGGTAACTTCGGCGGCCAGGGTGGCGGTGTCGGAAAGCGCGGTGGCCAGGTGCCGCCAGAATTCGGCGAGTGCGGGCATCTCGATGGCGAATCCGGTGATCATGTGCCGTGCGGTCTGGTTGCGTGCGGTGATCTCGTCGAGGTTGATGCGGGAATGCGGGTGCGGGTTGGTCATGGCACCACCGCCTTTCTATGGCTTGTTAAGCCAGGTAATGAGGCCGGATAGAAGACTGTGGATTTCCGGCGCGGCAGCCGTCGCGGCGAGCAGGAAACCGAAGATGAGAGCTGCGATCGCGTGCCAGGGGCGGAGTCCCATGTAGCGGTACGCGATGTAGAGGAGAACCCCGAAGATGACGATGAGTGGGATAGAGACGGTCATGTGGCATCACTTCTTTCCGGTGCGGTAATCGGTTTGTGTTTTCCGGTTGCGCCATGCCTTGCGGCGGTGCCAGCGGCCACGCGCGGAACATTTGCTGCACCGCCGGGCCGATTCGTTGCGCCGTGCGCCGCACGGGCAGCGGTTCTCGCTAATCGAGGGAGGGAGCTTGCGCATTAGCTGCCGTCCTCGTTGTTGTTCCTGGTGCCGGCTCCGGTCACCCTGCGCGTTCCCGCTTCGGCATAGGTGCGGGGATGTCCCTTTAGGGTCTTGTTGCGGTCTTCGCTGCGGATGCCGGCGATGATGACCGCGATAACGCCGGCCGTCACGCCAGCCAGGAATGCGGCGAGTACAAGCAGGCAGATGGCGAGCGTCATTCCGTTTCGCCTTCCTTCTGCGGGATGGCCACGGCCCGGTATTCGACTGGCCCGAAGCAGGCGGATACCGTGTAATGCCTGCCGTCCGCGGTGTCGTCCACTGGTTCGGTTTTGAGGAGCGCGGCGATGCGGTCGATTTCCGACTGCTTTTCGCTGTCTGTGCCATCGGGCGGGAAGACCAGAACGGATACCCATCGCGGTGCGGGTATGTCTGGCTGATCTTCCAGAAAGGTTGCCAGTGCGCGGAATCCGGCAATCAGCCGGGCGCGCTCGCTGTTATCGGCGTAGTAATACGCCATCGGTACCACTCCCTTTCGGAGTTCCTTGGCCTTGTGACCGTGACGGTAGGCCGGCCGGAAGGGAGCGCGAAATAACGCCGTGCTATAGCACGGCGCTATATAGCGAGGCGTGATAAAGCGATGCTATTTGCGGGAAGCCGGGAGAGTTGTCGCATAAATCGCCCTGCCTGGCGGTTATAGGAAGCTGTGATAGCCCGGTGTGATAACCGCGCGCCGACGAGCCAAAAAGAAACCCCGGCAGGACCGTGGGAACGAGCGATTCCGGTCGGGGAATCGCCCCGGTCCTGCCGAGGGTGCCGGTGGCGGTTAGCTCACGGGCGGGGTAGCGGGCCTCTGGGCACGGGTCTGGCCGTGTAGTCGGCGATGATGGCTCGTCGCAGCTTCTCAGGGTCATCGGCGGTCAGGGTCCGCCTGTCGTCCCTGCGTTCCGCACGCCAGCACCCGATGATCCCGCTGATCAGGTACGCCCCGCCCCAGTGCCAGCGCAGATCGTCCAGCGGCCCCGTGGTCTGGTGGTCAATCACTGGCCGGCCCGGTCGGCTAGCTCGGCGTTGATGGCGTTCAGGTGGGCCAGGATCACGGCGCGCGCCGGGGATCCGGGCCGGGCCAGGGCCAAGCTCGCCTGGAGTTCGCGCCTGGCCCGATCGAGTTCGCTGGCCGTCAGACCAGTCACGTCGTGCGGGCGGCTGGTCTCAGGCACGGGCCGGCCTGGCACGCTCGGCCTGTTCGGCGACCACCTCGTCCAACCTGGCCTGCAGGCGGTCACGGGCCGGCGGGACGGGATCCTTAGCGCCGAAGAAGGCGACGGCGCGCTCCAGCTCGCGGCGGTAGCTGCGCAACTCGAAGGTGGTCAGCTGGTGCAGAGGATGCTGAGGTGGCTCGACAGCCGCAGGTTCGCCGGTCATAAGTGCTGTCCTTGAGATCCTTACAGCTCGATTACGTATTCGCATAGTTACGTTTGACTATGCGGCTTGCTATGCAGCTTCCGGGGCTGCTCACGCTAGGGCGGGATGCTTCGTGTTTGCGCAGGCCATGTCGTCCAGTTCTTGTCCGGATCGATACGAGTCGATACGGACTCAATCGTCGCATCGGTGAACTCCTGGCGGAATAGCAAGGTGTGATAGCAAGATGTGATTGACCGATCGCACCGCTGCACTCCTGGGAGCACCATGGGAACGAGGCACGCGCCATGGCCGTACCAGACGAGGTAGTCCGCGAGCGACTGACGGCCGTCTTCGCACGTCAGGACTTTTACGAGGCATGCAGGCGGCGCGATGCGGGCGCCATGATTCGCATCCTCGGCGCGCACGGCATCACCCAGGGCCAGATGGGCGCCAGGACCGGCCTGGCCCAGAGCACTCTGAGCAACTACAAGCGCGGCAAGAACCAGGCCGAGTGGGCGTCTACCTTTGACAAGCTGGCCAACGGCCTGGACATGCCGCTGCCGCTGCGCCAGGCACTCGGCCTGACCGGCGATGCCTCGCCGAACGGCTCACGGCCGGCCGCGAGCGCGGCAGGAGGGATCCAGGCCGACACCTTCGACCTGCAACTGCTCGCCGAGGCCATCGGGAGGAACGGGGCAAGCGTGCAGCGTTGCGACATGCTCGCACTGGCCGCGCAACTCGGCGCCACCACAGCGGTCGCGCAAAGCGGAGTATGGGAACGCCTCGCCTGTGCTCTCACTGATCCGGGTGCCATGAATGAGGCAACGATCAGGGAGATGGAAGCACGCTCAGCCGGATTCCATCATCTCGAAGAGATCGTGTCGGCGCCGGTCCTCCTCAAAGGGCTCACGGTGCATCTGCGAGAAGCAAGCACCCTGCTGCACGGCTCGGCCGGCGACGCTGGCAGCGACCTGCGCCGGCGGCTGATCGTGGCCGCCGGCGAAAGCAGCGTCCTGGCCGGCTGGCTGGCCAGCGACATCGGCGACTCGGCCACGGCCCGCAACTTCTATGACACCGCGGTCACGGCAGCGAAACAGGCCGACGATCCCGCCATAGCGGCATGTGCTCTGGCTTACCGCAGCTATATCCCCAGCACCAAAGGCGCCAGCGGCCGGGCGCGGATCCTTCTCACCGAAGCACTGGAGAATATCTTCGAGACCGAATCCCCCGCGACCGTCGCATGGATCGCGGCACGGCACGCAGAAGAAAGCGCCCACCTCGGCGACCACGC
>JBAPYC010000495.1:0-3611 GCA_049284535.1 Streptosporangiaceae bacterium | reverse complement strand
CGACTCCGCGGGCAGCGCGGAAAGCCACCGATGCAGGGTCGCGCCCTCGCTGCGGCGAAGCAGCGTCTCGACGTGCCGCTCGACCAGCTGGGCCGCCCAGGCGGCGTCCCCGGCCGCCAGCGCGTGCCGCACCGCATCGTCGCTCAGATCGTGCTCATCGCACCAGGCGGCGGCCGCGCGGTGCAGCTCGCGCACCCGGCCGGGCTGCTCCTGCTCCAGGCGGGCGCGGAGCAGATCGGCGAACAGATGGTGGTAACGCCACCAGCCGCGCACCTCATCCAGCGGCATCAGGAACAGACCTGCCTGCTCGATGTGGTGCAGCATCGCCTGGCCACCGGACCGGCCGGTGACCGCGTCACACAGCTCGCCGGACAGCCGCTCCAGCACCGAGGTCTCCAGCAGGAACGCACGCACCTGCCCGGGCTGGCCGTCGAGGACCTCATCAGCCAGGAAGTCCAGCACGAAGCGGTGGCTGCCGCTGAACGCCGCGACAAACCCAGCCGCATCCGTGCGCCCCCGCAGCGACAGCGCGGCCAGCTGCAGCCCCGCTGCCCAGCCCTCGGTGCGGGCCGTCAGCGCCACCACCGCAGTGTCAGACAGGACCGGCCCCGCCGCCGCACCCAGCAGCACCGCCGCCTCCTCGGTGGTGAAGCGGAGCTCGGCCGCGCGCAGCTCAGCTAGCTGGCCGCGGGCCCGCAGCCGCGCCAGCGGCAGCGGCGGGTCCGCCCGGCCGGAGATCACTACCCGCAGGCCCGGCGGCAGATTCTCCAGCAAGAATGCCACCGATTCGTGCACCGGCCCGGAGTCGATCAGGTGATAGTCGTCCAGGATCAGCAGCACCTCATCCGGGCCGGGATCGGCGGCCAGCTCGTTGATCAGAGCCGTCACCAGCCCCTCAAACGAACGTGAGAGCAGCTGGCCCACCCGTCCGGCCAGCCCCGGCCGGGCGCGGTCCAGCGCGGCCACCGCGTAGCGCCAGAACCGGGCCGGGTCGTTGTCGTCGCCATCCAGGCCCAGCCACGCCACCGGCCGCCCGTCACCGCGGGCCCAGTCGGCCAGCAGCGCCGACTTGCCGAATCCTGCCGGAGCACTAACCAGCACCCGGCCCCTGGCGAGCCCGTCGCCCAGGGCCTCCACCAGACGCCGGCGTGGCACAAAACCCGGCGGCGGCCGGAGCACATGCAGCTTGGTCGCCAGCAGGACACCCGGCCCGGACATGGCGACCCCCGCCGGGGGCGCCGCAGACGGGTCAGCCATCGGTGACCGGCCGCTCAGGCCAGCAGGCGTGTCGTGCGGAAGCGTGCCACCGTCCGTCATCCAGTGTCTCCACGTGGCCCGGCGGCGGAGGCTCAGGGCTGAGAGTCATCATCAGGCCACCCGGCCACCAACAGATTACCGCTCGCGAAGCTCACGCAGGCGCTCCCGCTGCCCTGGCGGCGGGCGGTGATACCAGCACTGCAGGCGGTACCGTCTCCTGACGCGCCGTCCGCTTGTTTCGAGGTGACCTGGGCCCCAAGGCGCGGTGCGCAGGCGGTGCCCGAAGATGTCCGGTCCGCGCCGTCTGAGGATGCGCTGCCGTGCGCCGGTAGGTTAGGTGTCGTGACAGACCGTCTTGGGTGGCAGCGGGCGGCCGTGAGTGTGGCGGTCCTCGGTGTGGTGGCGGCAAGCCTGATCACTGGCGAGCTGTGGCGGGTCGCGGTCGATGACGGTGGCTCCTCGTCGGGAAATCCCATCGGCCGCTACGGCCCGCACTGGTTGTATCCCGTGGTGGTGGCGATCGTGGTCGGCGTGCTGGTGACGACGCTGCTGAGAACTGTCCGCCGGACAGGGACCATCGTGGTCCTGACCGCGGCGGCGGCGGGCGGCGCGGGCAATCTCGCCCAGTGGGTCGTGCTCGGTGGCGTCAGCAATCCCATCGGCCCGCTACCGGGCGTGCATGGGGCCGGGCACGCCTCCATCGGAGACGCGTGCCTGTGGCTCGGCGTCCTTGCGCTCGTGCTCCAGGCGATGCCGCGACCGCGCCGCAAGGTCCCGGACATCGCCAGCGACTGACCCGTGCTAGCCGTCCTCATCCCCTGGGCCGGTTGCCCCCTCGGCGTGCTGCTCAGGCGCACCCTTGATCGCGATCGCCGCGCGGGACTCCAGAGCCGCGTCGAAAAGCTCGGCCACCGACTTCCGGATTTCCTGGCCCAGAGCCGCTCTGTCCTGGCTGAGGTTTTCGATGTTCCGCTGATAAAGAACGAACCTCGTGCCGAACGAGGCTCGCGAACGTGCCCCCGCAGCGAAGTCCCCGCCCAGCCCGCCAAACAAGCTGTCCGAATCACCGCCCCCACTGCTAGGCCCTTCCAGATGCCACCGGCGATCCGGGTCTACACCCCGCTCGACCCTCGACTTGTCCGGCAGCAGCACCACGTCCGCAGCGCCGCCCGAGGAGCCGCCCGTCTCGGAGTCATGAACCCTGATCTCCGCATCAGCCTGCGCCTGGAAGTCAGCACCCGCCACCCGGTACGGCACCACCCAGGTGCCCGAACCGGAGGTCAGCGCCGCCGCCTCGGCGAAGTCGCCCCGCCCCGCCTCAGGGTTGTCCGCGTCGAGCCAGACCTTGACCTGGCCGCGTAGCGCCCACGCAGGAGCGAACCGGCCGGCCAATTCCAGCAGGTCGTCGAGGCGTTTGCCCGCCTCCTCGAACCGGCCCTGGCGGTACAGCGCGGCCGCCAGGCGCCACAGCGCCTGGGCAGACGCCGGGTCAGCGCCGGCCGCCGCCTGGGCGGCCCTGCGGGCATCCTCAAAATACCCAAGCCACCACAGCGCCTCCGAGGCGAGCACGAGCGACGCGATCCGGACCGCGGGCACCGGATCCCTCAGGTGGCGATGGGCTGCCCACAGGGCCCCAAGCGGATGATCAGGGCAGCTGCGCGTATGTTCCCGCAGCGTCGCCAGAACATCCTTCGCCGGTTCCCGGCCCTCATGGCGGTGCCCGGCGGGAACAAGGTTGAGCCACCGGGCCGCGGCCTCTCGCAGCGGCGCGTCCAGCTCGAAGTCGCGCGCTTTGGCGTTCGCCACATAGCCGGGGCCGGAGTGATGGGAGGGCCGGGACCCTGGACTGACGGCGGGGGTCACATCATCTCCGGGCATAGGGCACATCATCGTTTCCTTGCCTCGGGCCGCGCCCGCTGAAGAGCGGCCAGATCTCCGCCCACTGTAGTGGGCCGAGCGGCGGGAGCAGACGTTCCACGTTGCCCACACGCGGAACGCCGCTGGGGGCGCCGACGTCGTGGGACCGGCCGATGCTGGCCGCCTGATCCGTGTATGCCAAGATCGTATGCGTGACAGAGTTTTCCGCATAGTCGAGCGGCAACTGCCAGCGGGCGGGAATGAACAGGCTGCCGGATCGGCTCTACCATGCGGTGGCAGTTGCCTTGTGTGTTCGTGTCGTCTGCTCGCTCGCAGGAACCATGTTGCGGGCGTCTCTTCAGGGATCTGGGGAAGTCGCGTCGGGAGCCGGCCTAGACCCAGGGTCCGAAGGGGTCCGCAGGCCGTCCACGTCGCCTGAGCCAGGGCAGGCTAAGCCTGTTCAGTAGACAGCAGTTAGCCATGGGCCGGCCCACCTG
>JBAPYC010000494.1:0-14179 GCA_049284535.1 Streptosporangiaceae bacterium | reverse complement strand
TCTCCGTCGAGGACGCCATGGCCGAGCTCGACGCCATGATCGGCCTGGCCCCGGTCAAGGAGCAGGTCCGCTCCATCGCCGCCTCCATCGAGGCGGCCCGGCGCCGGGCGGTGGCCGGCGTGACCACGGAAAAGCCGATGCGGCACTTTGTCTTCCTGGGGCCGCCCGGCACCGGCAAGACCACCGTGGCCCGGGTGCTGGCCAAGATCTTCTACGCCTTCGGCCTGCTGCAGACGCCCGAGGTGATCGAGGCGCACCGGGCCGACCTGGTAGGCGAGTACCTGGGCGCGACCGCGATCAAGACCAACGAGCTTGTCGACTCGGCGCTGGGCGGGGTGCTGTTCATCGACGAGGCCTACAGCCTGGTCAACGAGGGCGACGGGCAGACCGACCGGTTCGGCGTCGAGGCGGTGCAGACCCTGCTCAAGCGGGCCGAGGACAACCGCGAGGACCTGATCATCATCCTGGCCGGGTACGAGAAGCAGATGGAGTCCTTCCTGGGCTCCAACCCCGGCCTGGCCTCGCGCTTCGCCACCCGGCTGAAGTTCGGCAGCTACTCCCCGGCGGAGATGATGTCGCTGGCCGAGTCGGCTCTGGACCGGCGGGGCGAGACGCTCGACGCGGACGCCCGGCCGGTGCTGTGGCACACGCTGGAGGAGGTCGGCCGCCGCCGGATCGCCGACGAGCTGGGCAACGGCCGGTTCGTGCGCAGCCTGCTGGAAAAGGCCGGCCAGGCCCGGGACGTGCGGGTAATGACCGGCGCGACCGAGCCCGCCGCGCGCGACCTGGTGACCATCGGCGGCAGTGACCTGGAGCAGGCCTATGCCGAACTCACCAGCCGCCTGCGCGGCTACGAGGACACGCCCACCGTGGACGGCGCCATCGCCGAGCTCAACGTCCTGGTCGGCATGGAACCGGTCAAGCAGCAGGTCCGGGCCATCGCCGCCCAGCTGCGGGTAGCCAAGCTACGCGGCGTCCACGGCCTGGCCAGCCAGCCGCCGGCCCGGCACTTCGTGTTCACCGGGCCGCCCGGCACCGGCAAGACCACGGTCGCGCGCATCCTGGGCCGTATCTTTGCCGCGCACGGGCTGCTGGTCCGGCCCGAGGTGGTCGAGGCGCACCGGGGCGATCTGGTCGGGGAGCATCTCGGCTCGACCGCGATCAAGACCAATAAGCTCGTCGACTCGGCCATCGGCGGCGTGCTGTTCATCGACGAGGCCTACTCGCTGCACAACGAGGGTTACTCCGGCGGCGACGCGTTCGGCACCGAGGCGGTGCAGACGCTGCTCAAGCGGGCCGAGGACGACCGGGACCGGCTGGTCATCATCCTGGCCGGGTACCCCGCCGACATGGACCGGTTCCTGCGCAGCAACCCCGGCCTGGCCTCCCGGTTCAGCACCCGGGTGACCTTCCCCAGCTACCACCCGGACGAGCTGGTGCGGATTGCCGAAAAGCTGGCCGCCCACTCCGGCGACGAGTTCGACGACCAGGCCAGGGGCGTGCTGGCCGTGATCTTCGCGCACGCCTGCGAGGCGGACCGGATCGACCAGCTGGGCAACGGCCGGTTCGCCCGCTCCCTGTTCGAGCGGGCCTGCGCCTGCCGGGATGTGCGGGTCGAGACGCTGGGCGAGCAGGCCACCGCCCGCGACCTGACCACGCTCACCGCGGCCGACGTGGAGACCGCCTACCGCGAGCTCGCCGTCCCCGGCCAGGGCTGAGCTAACCGGGGCTGAGCTAACCGGGGCCTGAGCTAACCGGGGCTGAGCTAACCGGGGCTGAGCCGGCCAGGGCTGAGCCCGGACAGCCGAGATACTCTCGGCGGGTGGACCGAGCCGACCAAGCTGACCCCGAACCCCAAGCTGACCCCGGACAGCGACGGCACTGGGAATTCTGGATCGACCGGGGCGGCACGTTCACCGACATCGTGGCGCTGCGGCCAGACGGGCGCCTGGTCGCGCACAAGCTGCTCTCGGACAACCCCCGGGCCTACGCGGACGCGGCCGTGGCCGGCGTCCGCCAGCTGCTCGGCCTGCGGTCCGGCGAGGAGTTCCCGGCCGAACAGGTGGGCTCGGTCCGGCTCGGCACCACGGTGGCCACCAACGCGCTGCTGGAGCGCAAGGGCAAGCCCACCGTCCTGGTCATCACCGAGGGCTTCGCTGACGCCCTGCGCATCGCCTACCAGAACCGGCCGCGGATCTTCGACCGCCACATCGTCCTGCCTGAGGTGCTGTACGAGCGCGTGATCGAGGCCAGGGAGCGGGTCACCGCGGACGGGGAGGTCCTGGTCCCGCTGGACGAAGATGACCTCAAAACGCAGCTGCAGCAGGCCTACGAGGACGGGTTCCGCAGCGCCGCCGTGGTCTGCATGCACGGCTACCGGCACACCGCGCACGAGGCCCGGATCGGCGAGCTGGCCCGCGCCACCGGCTTCACCCAGGTCTCGGAGTCACACCAGACCAGCCCGCTGATGAAGCTGGTCTCCCGCGGCGACACCACCGTGGTGGACGCCTACCTGTCGCCCATCTTGCAGCGCTACGTGTCCGAGATCGCTGGCGAGCTCAACGGCACCAGGCTCCTGTTCATGCAGTCCAACGGCGGCCTGACCGACGCGTCCGGGTTCCGCGGCAAGGACTCCATCTTGTCCGGCCCGGCCGGCGGGATCGTCGGCATGGCCCGGACCGCCCAGGATGCGGGCTTTTCCAAGGTCATCGGGTTCGACATGGGCGGCACCTCCACCGATGTGTCGCACTTCGCCGGGGAGTTCGAGCGCGAGTACGAGACCCAGGTGGCCGGGGTGCGGATGCGGGCCCCGATGCTGTCCATCCACACCGTGGCCGCGGGCGGCGGCTCGGTGCTGCACTTCGACGGCAGCCGCTACCGGGCCGGCCCTGACTCGGCCGGCGCTGACCCCGGGCCGGCCTGCTACCGCCAGGGCGGCCCGCTCACCGTCACCGACGCCAACGTGCTGCTCGGCCGGATCCAGCCGGACCATTTCCCCCAGGTGTTCGGCGAAAACGGCGACCAGCCCCTCGACGCCGAGACCACGAGAACCCTCTTCGGCCAGCTCAGTGACGAGATCACCGAAGCCACCGGCGACACCCGCGGCGCGGAGGAGGTGGCGGCCGGGTTCCTGGAGATCGCAGTGGCCAACATGGCCAGCGCGATCAAGAAGATCTCCGTCCAGCGCGGCTACGACATCACCGAGTACGTGCTGAACGTGTTCGGCGGCGCGGGCGGCCAGCACGCCTGCGCGGTCGCCGACCAGCTCGGCATGACCCGGGTCCTGATCCACCCGCTGGCCGGGGTGCTGTCCGCCTACGGCATCGGGCTGGCCGACATCATCGCCATGCGCGAGCAGGCCGTGGAGGAACCGCTCACGCAGGACCTCATTGAGGCCTTGCCGGGCATCTTCGGCCCCCTCGAGGCCGACGCGACAGCAGAGGTCGAGGCCGAAGGCGTGCCACCGGACCAGATCACCGTCGCCCGGCGGGCCCACCTGCGCTACCAGGGCACCGACAGCAGCGTCATCGTCCCCGCGGGCCACCTCGGCGACATGACGGCCGCCTTCGAAGCCGAATACTCCCGGCGCTTCTCGTTCCTCATGCCGGACAAGCCCGTTCTGGTCGAGGCGATCTCGGTCGAGGCTGTGTCGGCCGGGGACGGCGGTACGCAACCGGACCTGGCCAGCGGGGCACGGGTCACCGAAGCGCCGCCGGGCACCGAGGCAACCGCCCGCATGTTCACCGGCGCCTGGGCGGACGTCGGCCTGTACCCGCGCGCCGGCCTGCGTCCCGGCCACGCCGTCGACGGCCCGGCCCTGATCACCGAGGAGCTGGCCACCACCGTGGTCGAGCCGGGCTGGCAGGCCGTGGTCACCGATCGCGGCGACCTGCTGCTCTCGCGCACCGAGGCACGCCCGGACCGGGCCGGGGCCGGCACCGAGGCCGACCCGGTCATGCTGGAGATCTTCAACAACCTGTTCATGTCGGTGGCCGAGCAGATGGGGGTGCGGCTGCAGTCCACCTCGCACTCGGTCAACATCAAGGAGCGGCTCGACTTCTCCTGTGCAGTGTTCGACGCCGACGGCGGCCTGATCGCCAACGCCCCGCACATGCCGGTGCACCTTGGCTCGATGGGTGAGTCCATCAAGATGGTCATCGCCCGCAACGCCGGGCGCATCCGCCCCGGCGACGTCTACGTCCTCAACGACCCCTACCACGGTGGCACCCACCTGCCCGACATCACCGTCGTCACCCCGGTGTTCGACCCAGCTGGGGAAAAGATCTGGTTCTACGTCGCCAGCCGCGGCCACCACGCCGAGATCGGGGGTGTGTCGCCGGGCTCGATGCCGGCGGCCAGCACCCGGGTCGAGGAGGAGGGGGTGCTGATCGATAACTGGCTGCTGGTCTCGGGCGCCCGGCTGCGGGAGGCAGAGACCACCGAGCTGCTCACCTCGGCCGAGTACCCCTCCCGCGACCCGGCCACCAACCTGGCCGACCTGCGGGCCCAGATCGCGGCCAACGAGCGCGGCCTGGCCGAACTGCGCAAGATGGTGGAGCACTTCGGCCTGGACGTGGTCCACGCCTACATGGCCCACGTGCAGGAGAACGCGGCTGAGTCGGTGCGCCGCGTCATCACCGCCCTGCACGACGGCGAGTTCCGCTACGAGCTGGACAATGGCGCCGAGGTCAGGGTGGCGGTCCGGGTCGACCGGGAGGCGCGCACGGCGGAGATCGACTTCACCGGCACCTCACCCCAGCTGGCCGACAACTTCAACGCCCCCTCCAGCGTCGCCATGGCCGCCGTGCTGTACGTGTTCCGCACCCTGGTCGACGACGACATCCCGCTGAACTCCGGCTGCCTGCACCCGCTGAAGGTGATCATCCCGCCCGGCTGCATGCTGGCCCCGGAGTACCCGGCCGCGGTGGCCGCGGGCAACGTGGAGACCTCCCAGGTCGTCACCGGCGCGCTCTACGCCGCCCTGAAGGTGATGGCCGAGGGTTCCGGGACGATGAACAACGTTACGTTCGGCAACGAGCGGTACCAGTACTACGAGACCGTGGCCAGCGGGTCCGGCGCAGGGGAGGGGTTCGACGGCACCGGCGTGGTGCAGACCAAGATGACCAACTCCCGGCTCACCGACCCGGAGATCCTGGAGTGGCGCTATCCGGTGCTGCTGGAGTCCTACCGGATCCGGCCGGGCAGCGGCGGCGCGGGCCGCTGGCACGGCGGCGACGGCGGCGTGCGGCGGCTGCGCTTCAACGAGCCGATGACCGTCACCACGCTGACCGGGCACCGCCGGGTGCCCGCGTTCGGCCTGGCCGGCGGCGAGCCCGGCGCGCTGGGCCGGCACTGGATCGAGCATCCCGACGGCAGCACCACGCCCATGCGGGGCTGCGATTCGGTGGCGGTGCAGCCCGGCGACGTGTTCGTCATCGAGACCCCAGGCGGGGGAGGATACGGCCGAACGGGCTAGTTCGTGCCCCCGCCACCCCGCGTGCGCCAGCGGCGGCCGAACGGCCTCGTTCACGCCCCCGGCCACCCCGCGTGCGCGGGCCGGGTTTTACGGCTCGTCCGCCTCGAGCTCACGCAGCACGGCGATGAGCGCGGCCTCGTCCCCGCTGGTGTGGTCCAGCACGGCCATCAGCGCGTGCAGTACCAGGTGCCGGTCCTGGCCCGCGTCCAGCAGTCGCTGGGCCGCCTCCCACAGCTCGGGCGGGTCGCCGCGCCACAGCCGCTCGGCCAGCACCAGATGCCGCTCGATGTGCCGGCCTACGCCGCCCGGGGCCGGGGTGGCGTGGTCGGCCGCGATCAGCGCCCGCCGGTCGTTGGGGTCGGCCGGGTCCAGGATGGACAGGTCCTGGCCGGAGTGCCAGCCCTCCAGCACCGGGAAGGCGAACGCCCGCCGCGGCAGGGCCTCCAGGTCGGCGTCCGGCAGCAGCCGCCGGACCAGCGCGTAGTCCAGGCCGAACTCGGCCGGATCCCGGTACGCCTGGGCGAACGCGCCCATCGAGTTGAACACGGTCTCGAGGGAATCGGTGATCTCGGCCTCGGACAGGCCGCGCCGCCGCCCAGCCCAGCGCACCCAGGCCGCCAGCACGTGCGGCATGGCGTCCTGTTCGGCGAAGGACAGCATGACCTTGCGCGGCAGCCAGGTGAGCAGGAACGTCTGCACCTTGCCCGGGCTCATCCGCAGCGGCCGGCCGAAGTCCCGGTCGCAGCCGTAGTCGATGATCTGGTCGGCGCAGCGGCTGGCCGCACCCCGGTCCGACAGGTCCTCCGCCTCGTCCGAGGCGAGGAACTCGGCCGCCAGCATGGCCCGCCGGTCCTTGCTCCAGGCCTGCCGCCGGCCGGGCGACGATGACAGCGTGGTGGCCGGCAGCGATCGCCCGCGGTAGGGGGGCAGCGCGCGGATCCGGGCGCGGATGAACGCGTGGTAGGAGGGGAACGACTCGCTCACGGCCGGGTCGGCGGCATCATCCGTCACGGTCAGCGCGGTCTCCAGCAGGTGCCGGGCCTGGCCGGCGTCGATCTGCCGGAACCCCTGCTTGCCTTCCCTGGGGCCCGGGGAGCCCTGCACATCGGGCCCGCGCTGGCCGCTGGCCTCGCGGCAGTGGTCGAGCAGCTTGGCGACCCGGGAGGTGACCCAGCCGTCCTTGATCATCCCCGCGGCGTTGTAGTCCACCACGCTGACCAGGGCGTGCGGTTCCTCCCCGGCGTAGCTGAACACGCAGATGACCTCATCGGTGTCACCCAGGCCGTCCGGGTTGACGTAGCACTCGGCCGCGGTCACCCGGCCCAGGTGCTCGGCCCAGCCCGGGCAGGGCACGTCCGCCTCGATCAGGTCCAGCGCGGCCCGCTCGGCCTTGGCCGCCTGCCGGGGCGTGCCCAGGCAGGCGATGCCGGACAGCAGGGCCAGCGCCGCCGGGCTGCGCTGCTCGCCCGCGTAGTCGACCAGTCCCTCGCCCACCAGCTGCTCCACGGTGGCGGCGCGCCGCCCGCCGCCGCGCTGCCCCCACCAGGTGCCGAGCAGCTCGCTGACCATGAGCTCCGCGTCCAGCGGACTGCGCACGGCCAGCAGCTCACGCGCCGCGCGCAGCAACTCGGCGAAGAGCGCGTTCGGCGGCGGGCCGGCTGACCCTTGTCGCTGGCCGATGCCTGATCCTCCTGGTGGTTGGCTGCCTGGGGGTTGGCTGCGTCGGCTCTGCGGGCTCACCCTGATAGCCTCTCAGATCTGGATATGCGGACGCTATGCTACGTTGTCATGCCCGTGTGATTCCGCCTCATGGCTGAGACGGTCCAGGCGGACACGCCCGGCATGCCATGGTAGACCGTTCGCTGTTCGCGAATCCGCTCAGCTGGCCGCACTAACTGCCGGACTGTGGCACGCTTGATTTGTTTGCAGCGGGAGAGAAGATCCCGGGAAAAGAAGATCCCGGGGAAGGAGCCGCCGATGGCAGCCCCCGGCGCGGCAGGCGGACGTTCGCAGTGAGCATGGATACCTCCGTGCCCCGGCAACGTGACGCCTCAGATTCCGTACTGGTGGACATGCTGATGGTGGAGGCGCCTGTCGGCCTGGCCCTGTTCGGGCCGGACCTGCGCTTCCGCTGGGTGAATGCTGCCCTGACGCGGTCCGGCGGCCCGGCCACCCCGAACACCGCCGGCCTCAACCCCGCCAGCACCGACCCGGCCAGCACCGACCCGGCCAGCACGGATCCGGCCAGCACGGATCCAGCCAGCACCGATCCGGCCAGCTACCTGGGCCTGCTGCCGTCGCAGGCGTGGCCCGAGGCGATCGCGTCCCGCGCCGAAGCCGCGCTGCGCCAGGTCCTGGCGCAGGACCGCCCGCTGGCCGAGTCCGGCTATCCCGCCATCGCGGCGCCCGCTGTGCCGGCCACTGTGTCTCCTGTTGTGCCGCCGTCTCCTGTTGTGCCGCCCACGGTGCCACCGGGCGCGGCGCCGGAATCCGAGGCGCCGGAATTCTCCGCGCCCGCCCAGGAAGAAACTGCCCAGGAAGAAACTGCGCCGTCCGGTACGCCGGGCGTGTCGGCCTCCGCGTCCTGGTTCCCGGTACACGACGCCAAGGGCCAGGTGCTCGCCGTCGGCCTGATCATGATCGACGTCACCGGCCCGGCCGCCGAGGTGGCGCTGGCGGCCGAGGCCGAGATCCGGCGCAGCGAGGAGCGCTACCGCTCGCTGGTCCAGGGCGGCGCCCAGGTGGTGTGGGTGACCACGCCCGAGGGCGAGATGAAAGAGGACTCGCCGGAGTGGCGCTGGATCACCGGCCAGTCCGTAGAGGAGTTCACCGGGTTCGGCTGGCTGGAGTCGATCCACCCCGAAGACCGGGAGCGCGTCGAGCGGGACTGGCGCGAGTGCGTGCGGACCGGCAAGGTTTTCGACGACCGCTACCGGATGCGGACCAAGGCCGGCTCCTACCGGCACTACGACGTGCGCGCGGTGCCGATCGAGCGGGACGGCAAGATCGTCGAGTGGGTCGGCGCGAGCACCGATGTCACCAGCCAGCGCGAGGCCGAGGAGATGCGCGGCCGGCTGACCGAGCAGCTGTCCGCGGCGGCGCTGCGCACCGCGCGGCTGCAGCAGGCCACCTCGATGCTGGCTGAGGCGCTCACGGTCGAGCAGGTGGTGGAGGTCATCACCGAGGTTGGCCGGACCGCGATCGGCGCGCTGCGCTCGGCCGTGGCCCTGATCGACCCCGACAGCGCCCGGCTGCGGGTGGTCAACGACGACCTGCATAACGCCCCGGACCTAGGCGGCGGTCAGCTGTCCCTGGACTCGCCCAGCGTGATGACCCGGGCCATCGCGACCCGGCGCCCGGTGCTGGTGGAAGATCCGGAGGATCTGCGGCGGCAGTTCGAGGACGAGCTGGTCATCGATCCCGAGCGGCTGGCCGCCTCGGACGAGCGGTCCTGGGTCGCGCTGCCGCTGCTGGCCGCGGGTGCCCCGCTGGGCGCGCTGCGGTTCTCCTTCAGCCGGCCCCGGAAGATCACCGAGGAGGAGCGGATCTTCCTGGAGGCGCTCGGCGGCCAGTGCCAGCTGGCCGTAGAGCGGGCCGGGCTGTACGAGCGCGAGCACCGCACGGCGGAGACGCTGCAGCGCAGCCTGCTGCCCGACCGGCTGCCCAGCGTGCCCGGCCTGGTCCTGGCGGCCCGGTACCGGCCGGTGGCCAAGAACATGGAGGTCGGCGGCGACTGGTACGACGCGTTCTGGCTGGCCGACCGGCGGCTGGGTGTGGCCGTGGGCGACGTCATGGGCAAGGGGCTGGTCGCCGCGGCCGGCATGGGCCGGGTGCGCAACGCGCTGCGGGCCCTGGCCCTGACCGACCCGCGCCCGGCGGCGGTGCTCGGCGGCCTGGATCGCCTGTTCAGCGCCACTGAGGAGGAAGAGCAGGTCACCACGCTGGCCTATCTGGTCATCGATCCGGAGACCGGCGACGGCGTGCTCGGGAATGCCGGGCACCTGCCAGCCCTTGTTCTGGGGGCAGGTTGCGCACCGCGGTTCGATGAGGTGGAGGCCGGAACGCCGCTGGGCTGGGCCAGCCCGAGACGGCAGCACGCGTTTAACCTGCGGCCCGGGAGCACGGCGGTTTTTTATTCTGACGGTCTGGTAGAAAACAGGAATCGTGGCCTCGACGCGGGTCTCGAGGAACTGGCCGCAGTGGCGGCACGTGCGGAGGAAAACGTGCTGGCCGAGCCGGAACGGTTCCTTGAGTATCTGGTGGAACGTATGCTCGCTGGTCACGAGCAGGACGATGACGTCACAGTGCTGGTGCTGCACGTACCGGCGGACGAAACGCAGTGAACGGTTCTACGGGGGGACCGGGCGGGACGTACAAGTCACTCCCGGCCGCAGCCTATGGTGGTGATGAGTGGGAGGCAGGCGGTTTGTATCAGTCCCGAGTGGCATCTAGCCAGCGAAGGAAGGGGTGACCGTGGTCGTGAGCGCTGCTAATTCCGCAGCGCGGAAGCGCCCCAGGACGTCGGGCCAGGGTCCGCGGGCCGTCGAAGATCAGGCGGTGAAAGCGGCTCCGGAACCGGATGGTCCTGGCTCGGATGGGCACGGTTCCGAGACACGCGCCGAAGCGAACCTGACTGCGGTGGAGCTCGACGAGGAAGACACGGCCCTCGACCTAGACGATATTGAGGACGCCGACGAAGCGGACCTCGAGGCTCTCGACGACGCCGATCTGGAAGAGGTCAGCGTCGTTGACGACGTAGTCGTTGACGACGTAGCCGAGGCCGACGGCGATCTGGCCGTCGACGGTGACGAGCCCGACGTGCCGGACGGCGACGGCGGAGCCGAGCCGGATGCCCAGGTCGTGGCGGCGAATGGCGCTGTGGCCCCGCAGGCGGCCGATGGCGCCCGCGTCGTCAAGATCGCGGCGGAAGGCGGCCCCAGCGAAGGCGACGAGGAGATCTTCGTCTTTGGCGACGACGACGACGATCTCCCGGCCGCGCAGGTGGCGGTGGCGGGCGCGACTGCCGATCCGGTTAAGGATTACCTGAAGCAGATCGGTAAGGTGCCGCTGCTCAACGCCGAGCAGGAGGTGGAGCTGGCCAAGCGGATCGAGGCGGGGTTGTTCGCGGAGGAGAAGCTGGCCGAGCGGGAGCGGCTGTCGGCGGATGCGCGGATCGACCTGGAGTGGATCTCTGAGGATGGCACCCGGGCCAAGAACCATCTGCTGGAGGCGAATCTGCGGCTGGTGG
The DNA here is from genome assembly GCA_049284535.1 of Streptosporangiaceae bacterium. Taxonomy (GTDB): domain Bacteria; phylum Actinomycetota; class Actinomycetes; order Streptosporangiales; family Streptosporangiaceae; genus Palsa-504. Next base: position 3,455 of record JBAPYC010000494.1, on the reverse strand, counting down.
TGTCGCTGGCCAAGCGGTACACCGGCCGGGGCATGTTGTTCCTGGATCTGATCCAGGAGGGGAACCTGGGCTTGATCCGGGCGGTGGAGAAGTTCGATTACACCAAGGGCTATAAGTTCTCCACGTATGCCACCTGGTGGATCCGGCAGGCGATCACCCGGGCCATGGCTGACCAGGCCCGGACCATCCGTATTCCGGTGCATATGGTCGAGGTGATCAACAAGCTGGCGCGGGTGCAGCGCCAGATGCTCCAGGACCTGGGCCGTGAGCCCACCCCGGAGGAGCTGGCGGTGGAGCTTGACATGACCCCGGAGAAGGTCATCGAGGTGCAGAAGTACGGCCGGGAGCCGATCTCGCTGCACACTCCGCTTGGTGAGGACGGCGACAGCGAGTTCGGTGACCTGATCGAGGACTCCGAGGCGATCCAGCCCGGCGAGGCGGTCAGCTTCACCTTGCTCCAGGAGCAGCTGCATTCGGTCCTGGATACCTTGTCGGAGCGTGAGGCAGGGGTGGTCTCTATGCGGTTCGGCCTGACCGACGGGCAGCCCAAGACCCTGGATGAGATCGGCAAGGTCTACGGCGTCACCCGCGAGCGGATCCGCCAGATCGAGTCCAAGACCATGTCGAAGCTCCGTCACCCTTCCCGCTCCCAGGTCCTGCGCGACTACCTGGACTAACACCGTTTTACAACAACCGAAACGGGCCGGATCCCCCAGCGGGACCCGGCCCGTTTCGTGTGCCCGCCCGGATGGCAAAAGTTATCGTGGTGGATCCGGGCAGTGCGGTGTTTTAGGGGTCCTATCGTGCACCGGATCCACCACGATGCCCGGAATCACCACGATAACTTCGCCAGCTGGCTGCGGGGGATGCGAAACGGGCCGGGGCCGTCCCGGAACCGATCTCTGCAGGGCACTGCCGGCGTCGGGTTTGAGGCGGCGTCGGGTTTGCGGGTGGGCGCATCGGCGTTGCGAGTTCACGTGTTCTGCCGGCGGTCGCAGTCGCTTACGTTAATCCGGTTGGAAGAAGGCGAGCATTTTCTGGCTGGCGTCCGGCGAGGTGAGAATTTCCTGAACCTGTGCGGACTGCCGTGCGGCGGCGCTGGTGCGTTCGAACATCTCGCGTTCGTAGTCTTTGACGGCGGCAGGGAAGTCGTGCGGGCGTGTGGCCAGCGCAATGCCGAGAAGGGCTCCGTCGAGCATGGCCATGTTGGCGCCCTGCCCTACCGGCGGCATCAGGTGCGCGGCATCGCCCAGCAGGGTGACCGCCGGGTTCGACGGCCAGGTAAGGCCGACCGGCAGGGTGTAGATGGCCCGGGGCAGGATCGTGTCGTCGCAGGCCGCGATTAGCGCTGTCAAGCGTGAGTCCCAGCCGGTCAAGAGGTTAATTAGCCGCGCCCGGGCTGCGCCTGGGTCGTCGAATGGGATCTCGCTGGCAGCGAACCAGTCCTCGGCCGTGTCGTAGAAGCTGAGGTAGATGCGTACGCGGCCGTTGCCGTTGCGCTGCGCGGACAGGGATTGTCTGTTGCCGAGCACCCAGTAGTTGCCGCGTCCGATCATTGCTGCGAGGTCAGGGTGGGTGCGGTCGATGTCGGGGATGCTGAGCTCGACGACATTCTGGCCGGTGTGCACGGGGTGGGCCTCGGTGAGAAGCGCGCGAACCCCCGAGTTCGCGCCGTCGGCGCCGACTAGCAGGTCAAACGTTGCACTGCTGCCGTCGGTGAAATGCAGCATGCCGCTGTCCGCAGACTTAAATGCGTGACCCCAGTGCATGACGCTTTCGGGCACAGAGCCGAGCAGCAGGGCGCGCAGATCGGCGCGGTCGATCTCAGGTCGTTCTGCTGGGGCATCGTCCGGCGTGTCCTGCTGGAACAGCAGGGTGCCGTCCGGCTCCAGGAGGCGGAAGTCCTGGCCCTCTGGGCGGGCGAGTTCGTGAAACTGGTCGATCAGGCCGGCTTCACGTAGCCCGCGTTGCCCGGTGCCGGAGTGCACATCGAGCATGCCGCCTTGACCACGCGCGCAGCGCGAGGGTTCACGTTCGAACACGGCGGCGTCGATGCCATGCAGATGCAGCACGCGAGCCAGGACCAGGCCGCCCAGCCCGGCTCCGACGATTGCGACACTCACGTCCACCTCCGATCCGCCGTAGCGGACGATACACCGCATCGAACCAGTCGCTGCACCATCGACATCACGCTGATCTGGGGCACTTTCCGCTGTGGGTCACAGTTTGCGGCTGAGGGCGGGCCGCACCGGCCTACTCCGCTGATCAGCCAGGCTCACTCACCGCGCAGACCGGAGCTGCACGTAGCCGTCGTCCTCGGCGGTTCATTGCCCGGCTTGTGGCCACCGCGTCTAGGGCGCTCCCGGCGGTCGCGTCGCATGTGATCGGCTTCGCCGACCCTAGACCCGGCAGTCACTCACCTGGGTTTCGGCGCCTGCGAGGACGACGGGGAGGAGCAGGCCATGACCATAAACAGACTTGCGGGGCACGCAGCAGCCCGGCACGATTCGGCGAGTGGAAATCATTTGGCTGGATGAACGGCCAGGCCTGGCGGCGCTGGTAGACGCGCCGGACCTCAGCCCGGGGCCGGTCCATGCCTATCACGACCCGGTAGCAGTGGAGTTCTGGCCGCAGCTGTATGAGGAATTCCCGGAGTACCAGACCGGCCTGCTGGACGGCGGGCAGCTGGTGGCGAAAGCCTGCTCCATCCCGCTGTGGTGGAACCAGCCCGACGCCGCGCTGCCGGACGAGGGCTGGGACTGGGTGCTGCGCCAGGGTTTCACCGATCGGAGGGCCGGGCGGGCACCTAACGCGCTGTGCGCACTGTGGATCGTCGTGTCCAGCGAGCGCCGCGGCACCGGCCTCAGCCCGGTCATGGTCGCCAGCTTGCGGGACACCGCCGCCCGGCATGGCCTCCCGGTCCTGTACGCGCCGGTCGCGCCAAGCCGCAAGGCAGACTATCCGCTGATCGACATGCAGGACTACGCCCGCTGGACCCTGGCCGACGGCCAGGCGCCGTTTGATCCGTGGCTGCGTGTGCACTGGCGTCTGGGCGGTACCATCCTGCACGCCTGCCAGCGCTCCATGGTTGTACCGGGCACGGTAAGCGACTGGCAGGAATGGAGCGGCCTGGCCATGCCCGGCTCCGGCCGGTACGTGGTGCCCCGGGCGTTGGCGCCGGTCAAAGTGGACCTGAATCATGACCTCGGCGTGTACACCGAGCCCAACATCTGGGTCCGGCACGACATCAGCTGATAGGCAGCCGGATCACTGCGCCTGCCCGGCCGCCACCAGCCGAGCGGTGCGCGACCGAGTGGACATGCACATGTGGCATCAGAGACTGATAATCGCCTCAACGGCCAGTCGGCGAGGTCGGCTCTCGGTTTCCAACTTGGCACGACGCCCTATAGGCACCCTGATCCACCGCCATGCCCAAATTCACCACGATCCTGGGA
>JBAPYC010000493.1:0-4782 GCA_049284535.1 Streptosporangiaceae bacterium | reverse complement strand
GGCTGAGCCGGGGCACGGGCTGAGGCAGGGCGGGGCGGGTTAGGCCGGGGTGGGGGGTGCGGGGGGAGCGGAGCGGGCGGAGAGGGGGAAGGGGCGGGTCTCGATGACGGCGTCGGGGTTGAGGGGGCCGTAGATATGGGGATAGGGCTCAGGCTCGCCGGGCACGGAGTCGTAGCGGATGGGCGCGCTTACCCGTTCGGCCTCGATGACGAGCAGCACCAGATCGGGGGCGTCACGGTAGACCGCGTCGGCCACCCCCGGGACCTGCCCGGCGGTGGAGGCGTGGATGAAGCCCTGCTCGGCCAGGGTGACGCCGCGGGTGGACGTGGTGTACTGGCCATCGCGCCGGGCCTGCTCCCAGTCCGCCCGGCTGGCGATGTGATAAATGAGGGTCACTGGGTGCAGTGTAGCCAGGGTCACATTCAACGATGAGGTCTCGATCACAGCAGGAATCATGAGACTGGTTTAGGTTTTCTTCAGCACGTGAATAGCCGGCTTGTTCCGGTCAGTGGCGCGTGGCGTTAATCTTGAAACAGCGAGGACGCTGAGAATGACACAAGCACCGGAAGTGCCGGCCAGGACGCGGGCACAGATTGCCGAACGCACTTTCCGCAAGGACAAATGGTGGCAGGCGCCGCGGGTCACCGCGGCACTCCTCACGATCTGGGTGCTGTACGCCACGGTCCGCGTGTTCACGGGCCACTGGTATTACGTGCCCAAGGATCACTACCTGACGCCGTTCTACTCGCCGTGCGTCAGCGGTGAATGCGTGCCAGGTTCCAGCACGCTGGGCCAGTGGATCCCGGCGGTGCCGCCAATTATCCCGTACGCGTTCGTGGCGCTGGTCTTCGTGCTTGGTTTCCGGACGACCTGCTACTACTACCGGCGGGCCTACTACAAAGCCTTCTGGCGCTCGCCCGCGGCGTGCGCGGTACGCGAGCCGCACGCGAAGTACACCGGCGAGACCAGGTTCCCGCTGATCGGGCAGAACCTGCACCGCTACTTCTTCTACATGGCCGTGCTCATCGCGATCCTGCTCAGCTACGACGTGACGCAGGCGTTCCGCGGCCCGGACGGGAACTTCGGGTTCGGCATCGGTTCGCTGATCCTGCTGGCCAACGCCATCCTGCTCTGGGGTTACACGCTGGGCTGCCACTCGTGCCGGCACATTACGGCCGGCCGTCTGAAGAACTTCTCCAAGCACCCCTTCCGGTACTGGCTCTGGACGAAGTTCTCCTGGCTCAACGCCCGGCATATGCAGTTCGCCTGGATCACCCTGGGCACGTTGATGCTGAGCGACCTGTACATCATGCTTGTGGCCAGCGGGGCCTTCGCAGACCCGAGAATCTTCAACTAGGGCAGTGGTATGAGCGACGCAGTAGCTAGCAGCGACGCAGCAGCAGGCAACGACATCGAGCGTCTCACCTATGACGTGGTGGTCGTCGGCGCGGGCGGTTCGGGTCTGCGGGCGGCCATCGAGGCACGGCTGCAGGGCAAGAAGACCGCGATCATCTCCAAGTCCCTGTTCGGCAAGGCACACACGGTCATGGCCGAGGGCGGCTGCGCGGCCTCGATGGGCAACGCCAACCCCAACGACAGCTGGCAGGTCCACTACCGCGACACCATGCGCGGCGGCAAGTTCCTGAACAACTGGCGGATGGCCGAACTGCACGCCAAGGAGGCCCCCGACCGGGTCTGGGAGCTGGAGGCGTGGGGCGCGGTCTTCGACCGCACCAAGGACGGCAAGATCAGCCAGCGGAACTTCGGCGGGCACGAGTACCCGCGGCTGGCGCACGTCGGCGACCGCACCGGGCTGGAGATCATCCGGACGCTGCAGCAGAAGGTCGTCGCCATGCAGCAGGAGGACGCGGTCGAGCTGGGCGACCCGGAGGCGATGATCAAGGTCTACGCCGAGACCACGATCACCGACCTGATCAAGGACGGCGAGGCTATCGCCGGCGCGTTCGGCTACTTCCGGGACACCGGCCGGTTCGTGCTGTTCGAGGCGCCCGCGGTCGTGCTGGCCACCGGCGGCATCGGCAAGACCTACCGGGTCACCTCGAACTCCTGGGAGTACACCGGCGACGGGCACGCGCTGGCCCTGCGGGCCGGGGCCAAGCTGCTGAACATGGAGTTCGTCCAGCTGCACCCCACCGGCATGGTGTGGCCGCCGTCCGTGCGCGGGCTGCTGGTCACCGAGTCGGTGCGCGGCGACGGCGGCGTGCTGCGCAACTCCGAGGGCAAGCGGTTCATGTTCAACTACGTGCCGGACGTGTTCCGGGCGCAGTACGCGGAGACCGAGGAGGAAGCCGACCGCTGGTATACCGACGCGGACAACAACCGGCGGCCGCCGGAGCTGCTGCCCCGGGATGAGGTGGCGCGGTCGATCAACTCCGAGGTCAAGGCGGGCCGCGGTTCCCCGCACGGCGGCGTGTTCCTGGACGTCTCGACCCGGATGCCGGCCGAGGAGATCATGCGGCGGCTGCCCTCCATGCACCACCAGTTCCTGGAACTGGCCGACGTCGACATCACCAAGGAGCCCATGGAGGTCGGGCCGACCTGCCACTACGTCATGGGCGGCGTGGAGGTGGACCCGGACACCGGGGCCGCCTCGGTGCCCGGTCTGTTCGCGGTGGGCGAGGTGTCCGGCGGCATGCACGGCTCCAACCGGCTGGGCGGCAACTCCCTGTCCGACCTGCTGGTGTTCGGGCGGCGGTCGGGTCTGGGCGCGGCCGAGTACGTGGCGAAGCTCTCGGCCCGGCCCGCCGTGTCCGAGACGGCCCTGGCCACGGCGGTGGGGGTGGCGCTGGAACCGCTGGAGCGGTCCGAGGGCGAGAGCCCGTACGCCATCCACAGCGAGCTGCAGACGATCATGAACGACCTGGTCGGGCTCATCCGGCGGGAGTCGGAGATGAAGACCGCGCTGGTCGAGCTGGACAAGCTGCGGGAGCGCGAGAAGCTGGTGTCGGCGCCGGGCGGCCGGGCCTACAACCCCGGCTGGCACCTGGCCCTGGACCTGCGGAACATGCTGATCGTGGGCGAGTGCGTGGCCCAGGCCGCGCTCGAGCGGCAGGAATCGCGCGGCGGCCACACCCGCGAGGACTACCCGGGCATGTCGCCGGAGTGGCGGAAGATCAACCTGGTGCTCTCGGCTTCGGACGCCGAGGGCAGCGGCGGTGTGTCACTGGTGCACCAGGCCATCGTGCCGATGCGTACCGACCTGCTCGAGCTGTTCGACATCGGCGAGCTGAAGAAGTACATGACCGACGAGGAGCTCGCCGTGCTGATCGCGGTCGGCAGCCCCGCGGATCCTCCCGCCGATGCCGATGCCGATGCTGATGCTGATACCGATGCTGATGCTGATACTGATACTGCTGATGCTGCCGTCGGCACCCCCGCTGGCACCTCAAATGGCACCACCGCTGACGCGCCCGCGGGCGCCACCGCGGTCGCCCCCGCAGAGGAGAAGAACTGATGGGTTACAAGGCTGCGCTGCGGGTCTGGCGCGGAGACGCGGGTTCGGGCGAGCTCGCCGACTACTCGGTGGAGGCCAACGACGGCGAGGTCGTGCTCGACGTCCTGCACCGGCTGCAGGCCACCCAGGCCAGCGACCTGGCCATCCGGTGGAACTGCAAGGCCGGCAAGTGCGGGTCGTGCTCGATGGAGATCAACGGCCGGCCGCGGCTGGCCTGCATGACCCGGATGTCGATCTTCACGCAGGAAGAGACGCTGACCATCACGCCGATGCGGACCTTCCCGGTGATCCGCGACCTCGTCACGGACGTGTCCTTCAACTACGCCAAGGCGCGGGAAATCCCCTCGTTCAGCCCGGACCCGTCGATCAAGCCGGGCGAGTTCCGGATGCAGCAGATCGACGTCAACCGGTCGCAGGAGTTCCGCAAGTGCATTGAGTGCTTCCTGTGCCAGAACACCTGCCACGCGATCCGGGATCACGCGGAGAACGAGCAGACCTTCGCCGGGCCCCGGTTCCTGATGCGGATCGCCGAGCTGGAGATGCACCCGGCTGACGAGGCCGACCGGCGGGAGATCGCCCAGGACGACTTCGGCCTCGGGTTGTGCAACATCACCAAGTGCTGCACCGAGGTCTGCCCCGAGCACATCAAGATCACGGACAACGCGCTCATCCCGATGAAGGAGCGCGTGGTCGGGCGCAAGTACGACCCGCTGGTCTGGCTCGGCGACAAGATCGGCCGCCGTCCCCACAAGGACACCCCGAAGATTCCCGACAAGACGGACAAGGCCGCCAAGGCGTAGCGGGCTGCTGCGGTTCGCGGAGCCGAGCCGTCGGTGCTTTGTCGGCAGTTTGCGGTGCTGTAGCACCTGAAACTGCCGACAAATCCGAGTGATTGATACGGCAGTTGCTCGTGTGACTTCCGAGGTATGGCCTGGCGCTGATCGTTAAGGGGACATGAAGGCGGGAGGCGGACAGGGCTGGGCCCGGCTAACATGGCTGATGGCCGGAGGCGGGCTGGCGCGCCGGGTCCTCGAGCCTGGGATCTGCGTGCGGATGTCCCGGGGGACGCAGTACGCCCGTTCGGCATTATCTGATTTCGGGACCGAAGGGCTGGCATGTCGCATCTGACCTACGCTGAGGCCGGGATTGTCGGCCTGATCCAGGGCGTGACCGAGTTGTTTCCGGTGTCCAGCCTGGGTCACAGCGTGCTCATCCCGGCCATCGTGGGCGGGCAGTGGGCTACCGACCTGAGCGTCTCGGCCAAGGACTCGCCGTACCTGGCGTTCATCGTGGGACTGCACGTAGCC
>JBAPYC010000492.1:0-2043 GCA_049284535.1 Streptosporangiaceae bacterium | reverse complement strand
GGTCGAAGCTCTTGCCGTAGAAGCCCTGATTCATGACCACCGGATGCTGGCCGTCGTCAGCGGGGCGGAAGACGTCGGCGCAGACGTATGACCCGTCGCGCAGCGGGATCTTGACGTCGGTCAGTTTGATGATGCCGCGGATGTTGCGCCGCAGCTCGTTGCGTGCGGCGGCGGCATCGCGGAGCCGCCGGGGCGTGTTGGCCGTGAAGACTCCCGGCGCCGCGTTGAGTTTCTTCACCAGCTCCGTGACCATGGGATCGCTGCCGAAGGTGACCGTCTGATCGCCGGCGAACGAGACCATCTGCTCGCTGGACGGGCCGCTGGACGTGGCTCCGTCCGTCACCTTTTCCGCGTCGGTGTCGGCCTGGTTGAAGTTGATGACCATCGGCCTGACCAGTTCGTGCACGATCGGCGCGATCGTGACGCCGTGCTCGACGGACCCGTCCTGATCCAGCGTTTGGACCAGCCGGGCGAGGTTGGTCACGATCGGGTCATGCAGCCGGTCGATCTTGCCGTTGGCGCGGTTGACGAGCTGGGCCAGGTTCACGCTCGGCGCGCCCGTGACCGATCCCAGCACGAGCCCGCCAACGAGGAAGGTGACTGACTCACCCTTTCGGTATTGGAATTCGCCCCGCTCGTTCGTCATACCTGTCGTCGTCGGCGTCTGGTATCGGAGGCCGGAAATCGGGCCCGCAAAGACACCGGTGACAGTATCCGCGGCAGCCGCGGCAGGGTTGGTGGTGGTCACTTCGCCTCGATGGCCTTCAGGAAGGCGATCTTGCCCTCCTCGGCATGCTGGCTGAGGACGTTCAGGTGCATGTCCGGATTGTGCTCGTGGTGCTGCTCGGGCACGAACGGGTTTCCGGACCAGGACTGCAGCCGGCAGACCCGGCGCTGAATGCGCCAGCCGTGGTCGGTCCGGACAAGCTCGTCGTCGTACCAGCCCGTCCCGAGCCAGGTGGAGCCGCCTTCGGCCGCTTCGCGCACGAGCAGCCAGTTTCCGTAGCTGAAGGCGTTGGCCCGGTCGCCGTCCACGTGCACCAGCTGGCCCATCATCGTGTGCTGGTGGCTGTCCAGGCGGTCATGGAACTCGGCAAATGAGCGCTTGAATTCGGGGAGGCCCTTCCATGCGGCGCCGGCGGGGCCGAACTCCGCTATGACGTCCTCGGTGAAAACGAGGTCGAAAAGCTGCCATTGATGAGCATCCAGCGCAAAGCCGTAAAGATTCAGAATCTCAAGGATTGCTGTCTTGTCCTCGTATTCGGTCATGCTGATGATCTCCATTCTCATGGGCCAGGCTGGACTGTGTTGCTTCTCGTCCCGGTCACCTGCGCGTACCGGTCATGGCCGTTGCGGCGGTGGCCGCAACCTGCTTGAGCCGGTCGGTCCAGGACTCAATCTGCTCCGTCGGCACGGAGGCCGGCATGCCGCTTATCCGGATCGCCATCGGGGGAAGGGCTGCCCCCGCGGGAATGGGCACGACGATCGATTCGAGGTCGTACCGCTGGCCCGGCACCAGGTCAGGGCAGAAGAGGTCGGCCAGTTCGGCGATCGCCTGCTGTACCACACGCTCCTGGCGGGGCAGCCGGTCGGACAGCTCGAACTCCGACAGGGCCGTCTGCTGACGCTGGAGCAATTCCGGCTCAGCCGCCAGCAGGGAGTAGCCGCTCTCGCGTACCTTGTCGAGCTGCGCGCGGTAGAACGCACGGCGATCCTGACTGTCGGCCGGTGCGCGCAGCAGCCACTCGTCGACCTCGGCCGCCGTCGAGTGGACCAGGAAGGCTGCGCCGAGTGGCGGGACGATGGGCTGGCGGTGGCCGAGGGGAAACGCTCCATCGACGGATTTGCGGTCTGCGGCCAGGACCTGCACCACGTCCCAACGAATCTTGACCAGGACGCCGCAGTTCACCTCGAGTTCGCTGCTGAGGTCCTCGATCTGAGCTCGCATTATTTCGGCCAGCTGGGCGGCTTGGATCAGCTCGGGGTCAGGAGTAGCGATGAACGATCCGGGCGAGAACCGCCCGTAGCCGCCCTGGAAGAACA
>JBAPYC010000491.1:0-3244 GCA_049284535.1 Streptosporangiaceae bacterium | reverse complement strand
GGGTTCACGCCAAGCTTCCCGGCTGGCTGAAGCCCGGCCTGACCGAACGCGCCGTGGGCGCGATGATCGCCGAGGCGATCCTGGCCGAGGGTCACGCCAGCGTGGACTTCACCATCGTCGGATCGGGCCCGAATGCCGCCAGCCCGCACCACGAGGTCTCCGACCGGGTCATGCAGGCCGGTGACGTGGTCGTGGTCGACATCGGCGGGACCATGCCGTCCGGGTACTGCTCGGACAGCACCCGGACCTACGCCCTGGGCGAGCCGCCCGCCGAGTTCAGCGCGTATTACGAGGTCCTGTACGACGCCCAGGAGGCCGCCTGTGCCGCGGTGCGGCCCGGTGTGAGCGCCGAGGCGGTCGACGCGGCCGCACGCGAGCCGATCACCAAAGCCGGCTTCGGCGCCGATTTCATCCACCGCACCGGCCACGGAATCGGGCTCGAGGCGCATGAGGACCCCTACATCGTGGCCGGAAACGACGAGCCGCTCGAGCCGGGCATGACCTTCTCGGTAGAGCCGGGCATCTATCCCGGGCCGCACGGCGCCCGGATCGAGGACATCGTCGTATGCACGGCGGACGGCGCCGAGCGGCTCAACCACAGCCCGCGGGAACTGGTCGTCATCTCGTAGTACCCGGACCGTCGCCTGCCCTCGGTGGCTCCGCGCCTCAGCGGGTCCGGGCCTCAGCGGGTCCGGGCCTCAGCGGGTCCGGGCCTCAGCGGGTCCGGGCCTCAGCGAGTCCGGGCCTCAGTGGTCCGGGGGATCGGTCCGGTCCTGGTTCTCGGCCAGGAACCGCTCGAACTGGGCGGCCAGCTCGTCGGCGGTCGGCATGGCCTCACCCTCGGCGAGCAGGCCCGGGCCCGCGGCCGACTGGGCCTCTGCGCTCTGGGCCGCGGTGTCATACTGCTGCTCGAGGGCGTGGACCAGCTCGGCGATCTCGGCCGATTCCTCGACCTGGCGCCCGATCGCATCGTTGGTGCGGTCCGCGGCCTCGTGCAGGTCCGTGTCCGGCAGGTACAGCCCGGTCGAGGCGGTCACCATGCCGAGCAGGGCCAGTGCGGCCGGCGGGTAGACGGCCTGCGCCAGGTAGTGCGGGACCTGGACGGCGAAACCGATCGCGTCCCTGCCCTGCTCGCCGAGCCGCAGCTCGAGCAGCGCGGTGGCGCTGCCTGGCACCTGGATCCGGCTCGGCAGCCGCTCGTGGCCGGCGAGCAGCTCCTCCCGGGTGGCGTGGGCGATGACCCCGAGCGGGCGGGTGTGCGGGACCCCGGCCGGGATACCGAGGAAGCTGATCGCCGGACCGGTGCCAAGCCGGGCCGCAAGGGCCGCCACGGCCTCGGTGAACAGGTCCCACTCGTGGTCGGGTTCCGGGCCGGTCAGCAGCAGGAACGGCCGCTCGGCGGGGTCGTGCAGCACGTGCAGGGACAGCTCCGGAGCCTCGTAGCTCTCCCACCGGCTGCGGTCGTAGGTCATCAGCGGGCGCCGCGACCTATAGTCGATCAGCCGGTCGACGTCGAACCTCGCCACGGTCTCGTGCGGGAAGCTGCGCAGCACGTGCTCGGCGAGCAGGCGGCCGGCGTTACCCGCGTCGATGAAGCCCTCGAGATAGTGCAACATCGGTGCGTCTGCGAGGTCGGGCACGGCCGGACCGAGCTCGTAGAGTTCCTCCGGGTTCCGCTGCATCTCTCCAGTTTCCCACGAGCGGCCCGGTGCTGTGATCAGCCGGGCTAGCCGGCCAGTGCCTCAGTGGCTTCGGGGTGGCCGATGGACAGGCCGCTGGCGGGGTCGAAGAACTGAAGGTAGCGGGTATCCACGCTCAGCTCGAGCGGCTGCCCGTGCCGGACCCTGCTCTCCTTGGAGACCCGGGCCGTCCATAGCGATTTGCCGCCGATCAGGGCGGCGGCGGCTTCGTCTTCTTCCTCGCTGCCCTCGGCGGCCTGGGCGATGCTGGCGTGCTCCACGTGCGGCGCGTCGATGGTGAAGATCACATTGATCTCACTGCCGAGTTCCTCGGTGACCCCGGCCACGATCTTCATCGTGCCCCAATCGCGGGCGGCCAGGCCGACGTCCTCGAAGTCGGAGGGGCGGATGCCCAGGATGATCTTCTTGCCGAGGTAGTCATCCAGCCCGGGCTTGGCGTCGACCACCTGCGGCGGGACCGTCAGCTTGTACCCGGCGAAGGCGACCGTGACGCCGTCGTCGCGGACCAGGTCGGCGGTCACGAAGTTCATCGCGGGAGAACCGATGAACCCGGCCACGAACAGGTTGACCGGCGACTCGAACAACCGCTGCGGCGTATCGACCTGCTGCAGCCGGCCGTCCCGCATCACGGCCACGCGGTTGCCCAGCGTCATGGCCTCGACCTGGTCGTGGGTCACGTACACGGTGGTCACGCCGAGCCGGTCATGCAGCTGGTTCAGCGAGGCCCGCATCGACACCCGCAGCTTGGCATCCAGGTTGCTCAATGGCTCGTCCATCAGGAACGCCTGCGGCTCACGGACGATGGCCCGGCCCATGGCGACCCGCTGCCGCTGGCCGCCCGACAGCGCGCCCGGCTTGCGCTTGAGGTAGGGCTCCAGGCCGAGCATCTTGGCGGCATCGTCCACCCGGCGCTTGATCTCATCCTTGGGCGTCTTGCGCAGCTGCAGGCCGAACGCCAGGTTCTGCTCGACCGTCATGTGCGGGTACAGCGCGTAGTTCTGGAACACCATGGCGATGTCCCGGTCCTTGGGCGGCAGGTCGTTGACGACCCGGTCCCCGATGACGATCTTGCCGCCGGTGATCTCCTCCAGCCCGGCGATCGACCGCAACGCGGTCGACTTGCCGCAGCCCGACGGGCCGACCAGCACCATGAACTCGCCATCCCGGATCTCCAGGCTCAGGTCATCGATCGCCTGCACCCCGCCCGGGTAGGACTTCTCTATGTGATCCAGAATGATCTGCGCCATGGCGGCGCCCCTTTCAGAATGCTCGTTTTGATTTGCTCTTCCGACAGCATCGGCGCCGGTACCCGACGCGGGGAAGACGACATCGCTGATAAGCGGTATCGGCCGGGCCGATGCGCACCTACCCCGTGCCCTCAGCGTCAGATGCGATGCCGGGCTGCGCGGACCGCGCGGCCTCGGCGAACAGCTGGCGCAGCCACCGGTGCCCGGGATCCCGGTCATAGACCGGATGCCACCACAGCGCCTCGATCAGGGGCGCGACCTCGAACGGGCAGGGCAGGATGCGGATCGGGACGGCGG
>JBAPYC010000490.1:0-1509 GCA_049284535.1 Streptosporangiaceae bacterium | reverse complement strand
GCAGAAAACCCTGATCACGCACGCCCGCAGCCAGCGGGCGCGGTTCCTCGGCTATGACATCACCGTCCAGCACTCCGGCACGAAGATCAGCAACGGCCGCAGGTCGGCCAACGGCAAGATCGCGCTGAAAGTGCCCCCGGACGTGATCAGGGCCCAGTGCGCCCGCTACCGGAACCACGGCAAACCGTGGCACCGGTCCCGGCTCCAGAACCTGGACGACTACGACATCATCCGGGTCTACGGAGCCGAGTACCGCGGCGTCGTAAATTACTACCTGCTTGCCAAGGACGCCTGGCGGCTGCGCACGCTGCGCTGGAACGCCGAGACGTCGATGCTGAAAACGCTAGCCGCAAAGCACCAGTCCACCGTTTCCAAGATGGCCGCCCGCCATAAGGCGAAGGCCGAAACCGGGGACGGCCCCAGGACCTGCTTCGAGGCCAGGCGGAGGCGGAGAGGCAAGCCGGACCTGGTAGCACGATTCGGCGGGATCATCCTGCGGCAAGACCGGCGGGCGGTCATCACCGAGCCCGTTCCGGTCCGGGTCCGCGTCCCCCGCAGGGAGCTGCTCGCGCGGCTCCGCCAGCGGGAATGCGAACTCTGCGAGACCGGCACCACGGTGGCAGTCCACCAGGTCGCCGGAATCCGGGAACTCGGGAAACCGGAGGGCCAGCCCGCGTGGGCCGCCCTCATGGCGAAAATGCGGCGCAAGACGCTCATCGTCTGCTCACCGTGCCATGACTGGATCCACGCGAACCCGGTCGCGCACGCGGCATAAATCGCTGGAAAGCCGGATGCCCGGAAAGCGGGCACGTCCGGTTGTATGTCCAAGACGCGGTTATGTTGAGCCGACGCCCGGTCGGCGGCGTTCGCCCTGCTCAGTACCGGTCACGGCGGTCAGGTGTTCAACATAATCAGAGGCTCTCGAGGAAGGCGAGAAGCGTGTCGGGAGGCCGGTATCTGCCGGGTTTCGCCCCCAGGGGCGCCGTCCGCGCGATCGCTTGTTCCTTGAGCGCCGGGTCGGCGTGCTCGTAAATATGCGTGGTCTGGGTGCTCTCATGGCCGAGCCACAGTGCGATGGTCGTGATGTCGACGCCTTTGGCCCGCAGGAGCATCGCGTTGGAGTGGCGGAGCGTGTGCGGGGTGACGCGTCTGGCCGTGAGCGACGGGCAGGCGGCGGCGTGCTTTGAGACCGCCACGCCGACGGTGTAGCGGCTGAGTGGCCGTCCCTGGCGGGTCGGGAACAGGGGATCGGCAGGCCGGCCTTGGCGTTCGGTGAGCCATTGACGCATGACCTTGACGGTCTCGCTGGTCAGGGTCGTGGCGCGTTTCTTCCTGCCTTTGCCGGTGATCCGGATGTGGGCGCCGGGACCGAGGTGGACGTCGCAGACGCGCAGGCCGGTGAGCTCTGAGACGCGGACGCCGGTCTGGATCATGAGCAGCAGCAGCGCGTGGCCGCGGCGGCCGAGCCAGGTGCCGCGGTCGGGCGCGGCGAGCAGCGCCTTGATCTCG
>JBAPYC010000489.1:0-11175 GCA_049284535.1 Streptosporangiaceae bacterium | reverse complement strand
GCGATGGTGAGCCCGGCCGCGGTCAGCCACCGCTGCCCGGTCAGGGCGAGCAGGGCCCAGACGGCCAGCGCGCAGAACAGCGCCTCGGCGTACACCATGGACAGCACCGTTGCGCTGGGCGCGACGGCCCAGGCGACGACCAGCAGCACGCTGATCCGCGGGTCGCCGGTCAGCCGCAGCCCCAGCCTGGTCAGCCCCCAGGCCGCGGCCAGCCCGGAGACAGCCGTCACGATCAGGCCCGCCGTCACGATCGTGATGCCGGGCAGCCAGGCGAGGCTGTCGATCAGCGCGGGGTAGCCCGGGAAAAAGGAGAATCCCGAGGCGTGCGCCAGCTGGCCAGCCGGATAGGCGTAGCCGTGGACAGCGATAGACCAGTAATGGCCGCCATCCCCCGACCGCGAATACAGCAGCAGCGACCTCTGCCGGCTGCGGTATACGCCGTGCCGCAGCGCGATAGCGGTGAGCAGCACGCTGAGCACGCGAATGCCGGCGTAGATAAGCGCGCCGAGGACAGGGACCGGCAGCCGGGACATATCGGGCACCCGCCAGCGCCCGCCGGTTCCGGTGCGTTCCGGGTTAATCGCTGGCGTATCGCCGTCGATATCCGGGTTAACTTTAGATAGTGACATGCGCTACCAAGGCCTAGCCGCTAAAAAGGTGTCACAACTGCGTTAGTTCGCACTATACGGAACGCGGGCCCCATCTCGTCAGGTATCACGGCGGGTTCGTGTCCCAGTACCATCTCGATCGTAACGGCGACTGATCGTGACGACGCGACAGCGCGGGGACTGAGGTTCCGGCCGGCGGCAGCTGGGCGGGCTACTTGGACCCCGTCCCTATCGGCAGCCGCGGCGGGAGATGGCCGAGCAGGTTGGTGTGGTATTCGAGGATCAGCCAGTTCTGCACCCGGTAGGTGGCAGCCGGCCTGCCGAAGACCTGCTCAAAGGCGGCAGCCGGGTACCTGCCGTGCACGTCTGCAACCGCGAACGTGGCGTCGTGCCGCGCCGCGTCGTACCACAAGGAGCTGGTCTCCCACCAAGGCGCAGTGATTTCCCATGTGGCCGTGTGCGGTTTCGGCGCCACGACGACCGCGCGAACCTTGACTTTGCCGGATGATTGCAGGCTGACGATGGACGCATCCCAGTACCCGGCGATGCCGTACCGCAGACCGTGGGCCTGGAGGAATGAGGTGAGCGGAGCGGTGGGCGCAATCGCGCCGTCTCCCTGCTGGGCTGGGCCGAGGGCCGGGCCGGCGGATGGCCTGGTGGCGGCGGAACCCAGCGGCAGCAGCGCGATCAGGACGGTCGCCATGGCTATCGCCACCGCACGCAGTTCGCCGGTGATCCTGGCGGGTACCAGGGTCCGTGCCGCGAGCACCGCGCCGCACGGCAGCACCGCGGCGATCTCGTGGGAACCAGATGCCTCCGGTTTCGCGGAGACCAGGTAGACACCTAGGTTGACGACGATGGCGACGGCGAGAAGCTGCTCGGCTGCGCTCGCCCTGCGCCAGGTCCACGCGACCCGCACGAACCCGATGACGGTGGCCGCCAGGCACGCCATGCCGAACGCGGCGCCGAAAGGGCCCAGCAGGGTGTCCGGCCGGTCAACGGTGCCGAACAGGTAGCGAACGGCCCCCCAGACCGCGGGCGCGTGGCTCGGCCACTGCCGGAGCGGTGCGACCGTGGTGCGCGGCTGGTCCATCAGGAAACCGCCGGCGCGCTTCATCAGCGCGCTGAGCAGCCACGCCAGCGGCACCGAGACGGCTGCGGCGACCACCGCGGCGGCGTCGGAGGAGCGGAGCTTGCGGGTGGCCAGGACACGGTAACCGCAGGCCACCACGATCGCCGGGACCGCTACGTAGCGGACGGTCAGGTCGCTGAGCTGGCCGGCGCACAGGATTACGCAGATCAGGGGTGCGGTGAACCTCCGGCCCGGCACCCGGTCGATCAGACCGATGGACGCCAGGAGGAACACGGAGGTGCCGGTATGGTCGGGTTCCTCCACGAGCAGCCACACCGTCTGCATGGTGAGCAGCGGCGCGGCGAGCACGGCGAGCGCGACCGCGCTGCGGGCAGCCCTGGCCGGGCCGCGGCTGCCGGTCACAGCCAGCGCCACGACGCAGGCGGCGACTATCAGGAAGACCAGCGCCGAGGCGACATGGGTGGAAAGGGTGCCCAGCCCGAACACGAGCTGGGCGAGCCCGATAAGCGGCAGTTCGAAGGAGTAGAACGTCGCGTCCCCAAGGAGCCAGCCGTGCAGCAGGAGGTGACCGTGGATGAGGTCCCACGCCTGCAGTGCGTTGTTCGCGCCGTCGGAGTCGATGCGCCCGCCCAAGGAGATCCGCAGCGCGAGGGCGTACAGCACGATGCTGCTGCCAGCCCAGGCCGCCCCCGACCACCAGCGCCGTGGCCTTCGTCGCACTTCCGGACTTTGCTTGGCTGCGTGCAGCCTTGTCATCGATCCGCCCTGCCCAGGCCGCGGGCAGGTATCGCCCGAAATCGGTGAATGTGGCGCCATCGTACTGGATAGCGAGCGCCACCACAGCGACCGGAAAGAATGGCGTGATACCTGTCAGGGCGCCCAGCCCGCCACTATGTGCAGGTACAGGCTGAACCAGGTCGACACCGCGGCCAGGAGAACGAAGATCAGCACCAGTATCGCGATCCGCACCGGCGCCAGCACCCGCGCCAGCGGGAGGCCGAGCAGCACGGCGGGCAGCAGGAACCGCGGCTTGGAACCCACCCAGTTGGCGCTGGTGGCGAAAGCGAGAGCCACCACCGCGAGGGTATAGACGTGCAGGTACACGGGGATGCGTTCGGTCAGGCTCCACACCAGGAGCACCACCGCGGCCGCCAGGGTCAGTATGACCAGGATCTGGGACGTCGGAGGCCTGCCGAACATGGTGTCCTTGACCATCCGCAGCGTGCTGACGCCCCAGTCGAAGCTCATGTAGTAGGTCTGGTGCTCGATCCAGAACCAGCCGTCCAGTCGGTGCGTCTTCACCGCTACGAATCCCAGAAAACTCAGCAGCCCCAGGGGTGCCAGGACGATCACGGCCGCTGGCCGCCACCAGGAACCGAAGGGCTGCCGCTCCCGGGCGGCCCGGATCAGCGCGATCAGCGCGGCCACGCCCACGGCCGCGATGAGGGCCAGCGCGGTGCTCCGGACCAGCCCCGCGCCGATCGTGAGCCCGGCCACGGTCAGCCACCGCTGCTCGACCAGGGCGTACAGCGCCCAGAAGGCCAGCGCGCAGAACAGCGCCTCGGCGTACATCATGGACAGGACCGAGGAACTCGGCGCGACCGCCCAGATCGCGACCAGCAGCACGCTGATCCGCGGGTCGCCAGTTATCCGCAGCCCCAGCCTGGTCAGACCCCAAGCCGCGGCCAGCCCGGTTGCCGCCGTCACGATCAGGCCCGCCATCGTGATCGTGATGCCCGGCAGCCAGGCGAAGGCATCGATGAGCGCGGGGTACGCCGGGAAGAACGAGAACGACGAGGCGTGCGCAATCTGGCCGGCCGGATAGGCGTAGCCATGGGCGGCGATGGTCCAGTAGTGGCCGCCGTCTCCCGACCGCAGGAACTCCACCAGCGTCCTGCGCTGGGCGACGTATGGGGCGTGCCGTAGCGCTATAGCGGTCAACACCACGTTGAGTACCCGAAGCGCGGCGAAAATCAGCGCGCCAATGGCAGGCACCGACATCCGGGGGAAATCCGGCACTCCCCAGCGCATCCCGGTTCCGGTGCGTCCGGGACTAACTGATGGCGTCTCGCCGTGGATCTTCGAGTTCACTGGTGACAATGACATCCGCTATCCAGACCTGTCTGGTCGCTTTTCATGATGGAGTGTCACCGGAACTATACGGAACGTGTTCTCCCTCTCGTGAGGTATACCGGCGGGTTCGTGTCCCAGTAGCATCCCGATCGTGACGGCGACTGATCGCGACGACGTGGTGCTGGTGCTCAACTCGGGCAGCTCATCGGTGAAGTTCGCGCTGCTGGCACCCGGTCGCGGCGAGCGGGTGCTGGACGGTGTGGCCGACAAGGTGGGCCAGCCCGGGACGGTGCTGCGGATCCGGCGGGAAAACCGGGACCCGGAGCAGGAGAACCTCGACGACGGCGGCTTTCCCGCCGTCATGTCCCGCATCCTGGCGCAGGTCAGTACCGAGGGTGACCTGGCCGGCGCCGGCCACCGGATCGTGCACGGCGGCGAGAAGTTCACGGACTCGGTGCTGGTCGACGACGACGTGATCGCCGCGATCCGCTCCTTTATCCCGCTGGCCCCGCTGCACAACCCGGCGGGCCTGGCCGGCATCCAGGCCGTGCACGCCGCCCGGCCGGGCCTGGAGCAGGTGGCCGTGTTCGACACGGCGTTCCACCAGACCATGCCGCCGCTGGCCTACCGGTACGCGGTGCCGGGGGAGTGGTACACCCGGTTCGGGGTGCGGCGGTACGGCTTCCACGGCACCAGCTACCGCTATGTCACGCAGCAGGCCGCCCGCCTGCTCGGCCGCCCCACCCGCGGGCTCGGCCTGGTCGCCGCCCACCTGGGCAACGGCTGCAGCGCGGTGGCGGTGCGCGATGGCATGTCGGTGGACACCACCATGGGCCTGACCCCGATGGAGGGGCTGGTCATGGGCACCCGTTCCGGCGATGTCGACCCGGGCATGTTCGCCTACCTGGCCGGACAGGCCGGCCAGAGCGTCCAGCAGCTCAACGACACGCTGGACACCAAGAGTGGCCTGCTCGGCCTGTCCGGCCTGAGCAACGACATGCGCGAGATCACCGGCAAGGCCTCCGGCGGGAACGAGGCGGCCCAGCTGGCCCTCGACGTATTCGTGCACCGCCTGGCCAAGGCCATCGCCGCCCTGGTCACCAGCCTGGACCGGCTCGACGCCCTGATCTTCACCGGCGGCATCGGCGAGAACAGCGCCATCGTGCGCAGCCAGGTCCTGGCCCGGCTCGGCTCCCTCGGCCTGACCGAGGACGCGCGGGCCAACGCCCAGCACGGCCGCCAGACCGATGGCCGCATCAGCCGCCCCGGCTCCGCCCAGGCCCTCGTGATCCCCACCGATGAGGAACTCATGATCGCCCGCGACACCGTCCGCCTGATCGCCAGCCGCTCCTGACCCGCGCCACGGCTGGCGTACCGTCTGCTTGTGATCCGCTATCGGGTACTCGTCTCCGGCCGGGTGCAGGGCGTCTTCTTCCGCGATACCTGCCGTCGCGTGGCCGAGCAGCACGGCGTGGCCGGCTGGGTCCGCAACCTCCCCGACGGCCGGGTCGAGGCGGTCTTCGAGGGCCCCGACGAGGATGTCCGCCACCTGGTCGAGTGGGCCCATGACGGCCCCCGCCTGGCGGTGGTCGACGACATCGCCGTCCAGCCCGAACCCCCCGAAGGCCTAGCCGCCTTCCTCATCAAGTGACTCACCTCATATTCTAGTAAAAAGATCGGTTTAGTATTTTTGAGGCATGAGGTTCTCCCCATCATGACCACCACCGCTTCCATCAGCAGCAAGCTGGGCGTCCGCAAGATCACGGCCCGCATCGGCGCCGAGATCACCGGCGTCCGCCCCGACCTCGAGCTGGATCCCGGCACGGTGACCGCGATCCGCGCGGCGCTGAACGAGCACAAGGCGCTCGTCTTCCGCGGCATCGAGGTCGACGACGACGGCCAGCAGCGTTTCGCCGGCTACTTCGGCCAGCTGACCTCGGCCCACCCGACCGTGCCCGCGGCGGACGGCGAGCCCAACGTGCTCGCCGTGGACAGCGAGGACGGCAGCGTCAACTACTGGCACACCGACGTGACCTTCGTGCTGAACCCGCCGCAGGCCAGCACGCTGCGCAGCATCATCGTCCCGCCGTACGGCGGCGAGACCCTGATCGCGAACACCGGCGCCGCCTACCGCGACCTGCCCGGGCCGCTGCGCGCGTTCGCCGACACCCTGTGGGCCCTGCACACCAACGACTACGACTACGTCAAGGCGCCCGAGTCCCTCAGCCCGGGCGAGCAGGCGCGGCGCGAGCTGTTCGGTTCGACCAAGTACGAGACCGCCCACCCGGTGGTGCGGGTGCACCCCCTGACCGGCGAGCGCAACCTGTTCATCGGCGGGTTCGCCCAGCGGATCGTCGGCCTGTCCAAGGGCGAGTCCAAGGACATCCTGCGGATCCTGCAGCACTACGTGACGCGGCCGGAGAACATCCTGCGGGTATCGTGGGAACCGGGCCAGTTGGTCCTGTTTGACAACCGGATCACCCAGCACTACGCCATCGACAACTACGACGATCAGCCACGGCGGCTGAACCGGGTCACCGTGGCCGGTGACGTCCCGGTCGGTATCGACGGCCAGCAGAGCTACTCGGTCAAAGGCGACGCGTCGCACTACACGCCGGTCGCCGCCAGCCCCGCCGCGGTCTGAAGCTCTCTGGAGGCGCCAGCAATCGTGCATCTGTCCGTCGCGCTCGACGGCGCTGGCTGGCATCCCGCCGCATGGCGGGAGCCGGCCGCGCGCCCGAACGAGCTCTTCACCCCCGGCTACTGGCTCGACGTCACCGCGGAAGCCGAACGGGGCCTGCTCGACTTCGTCACCATCGAGGACACCCTCGGGCTGCAGTCCGCCCGGTACGGCCAGCCTGACGGGCGGGCCGACCAGGTGCGCGGGCGGCTGGACGCGGTCCTGATCGCCGCCCGGGTGGCGCCGCGTACCCATCACCTGGGCCTGGTGCCGTCCGTGGTGGTCACCCACACCGAGCCGTTCCACATCTCCAAGGCCATCGCCACCCTGGACTACGTCAGCACCGGCCGGGCCGGGGTCCGGGTCCGGGTGTCGGCCACCGCCGATGAGGCCGCGCTGTTCGGCCGCCGCACCTTCCCGGCTCATCGTTTCCGCGACCGCGAGGACCCGGCGATCCAGCGGCACCTGACCAGCCTGACTGAGGAGGCCGCCGATTATGTGGAGGTGGTCCGCCGGCTCTGGGATAGCTGGGAGGACGACGCGGAGATCCGCGACGCCGCCACCGGCCGGTTCGTCGACCGCGACAAGCTCCACTACATCGACTTCGACGGCGAGTTCTTTTCCGTCAAGGGCCCGTCCATCACCCCGCGCCCGCCGCAGGGCCAGCCGGTGGTGACCGCGCTCGGCCACGGCCCGGCGCAGTACCGGCTGATGGGCCGGTCCACCGACGTCGGCTTCATCACCCCGCAGGACACCACGCAGGCCAAGGAGATCATTACGCAGATCCGCGCCGCCCAGGTCGCCGCCGGCCGCCAAGCCGACACCGTCCACGCGTTCGCCGACCTGCTCGTCTACCTCGATCAGCCCGGTGAGAAAGCCGGCACCCGCAAGCAGCGCCTGGACGAGCGAGCCGGCGCCGAGGCTCCCAGCGACGCGAAGACCTTCGCCGGCAGCGCCGCCGACCTGGCCGATCTGCTGCAGGACTGGGAACAGGCGGGGCTATCCGGCTTCCGCCTGCGCCCCGCCGTCATCCCCGACGACCTGACCGCGATCAGCGAGAGCCTCGTCCCCGAACTGCAAAAACGCGGCGCCTTCCGCCGTGCCCCGGACAGCGGCACGCTGCGCGACCGCCTCGGCCTGCCCCGCCCGGCCAACCGCTACGCGACCACGCCCTCCCACGACATGACGGCCGCATCATGACCAAGCAGATTCACCTCGCCGCCCACTTCCCCGGCGTCAACAACACCACGGTCTGGAGCGACCCGCGCTCGGGCAGCCACATCGAGTTCAGCTCGTTCGAGCACTTCGCCCGGACCGCCGAACGGGCCAAGTTCGACTTCCTGTTCCTGGCCGAGGGGCTGCGCCTGCGCGAGCAGAACGGCCTGATCTACGACCTCGACGTGGTCGGCCGCCCGGACACCTTCACCATCTTGGCCGCGCTGGCCGGGGTCACCGACCACCTGGGCCTGGCCGGCACGATCAACTCCACCTTCAACGAGCCGTACGAGGTGGCCCGCCAGTTCGCCAGCCTGGACCACCTGTCCGGCGGCCGGGCCGCCTGGAACGTGGTCACCTCCTGGGACGCGTTCACCGGCGAGAACTTCCGCCGCGGCGGGTTCCTGCCCCAGGACCAGCGGTACGAGCGGGCCAGGACCTTCCTGGCGACCGCGTTCGAGCTGTTCGGCTCCTGGCAGGGCGACGAGATCATCGCGGACAAGGAAACGGGCCAGTTCCTGGCCGCACCCGAACCAGGCGCGTTCGAGCACCACGACGCCCACTTCGACATCAAGGGTCACTTCAACGTGCCGCGCAGCCCGCAGGGCCGCCCGGTCATCTTCCAGGCCGGCGACTCCGACGAGGGCCGCGAGTTCGCCGCCTCCAGCGCGGATGCCATCTTCAGCCGGCACGGCACCCTCGAGGAGGGCCAGCCCTTCTACAAAGACGTCAAGGGCCGCCTGGCCAAGTACGGCCGCAAGGACAACGACCTGCTCATCTTGCCCGCGGCCACCTTCGTCCTCGGGGAGACCGACACCGAAGCGCAAGAGCTCGCCCACGAGGTCCGCCGCCAGCAAGTCAGCGGCCAGACCGCGATCAAGTTCGCCGAGCAGCTATGGAACCGGGACCTGTCCGGGTACGACCCGGACGGCCCGCTGCCTGACATCGACCCGGATCCCGGCGAGAACACGATCGCCCGGGGCCGGGCCAGCGTGCGGATGTACCGCGACCCGCTCGCCATCGCCGCCCAGTGGCGGGCCAAGGCCGAGGCAGAGAACCTCTCCCTCCGTGAGCTGATCATCGAGGTCACCGGCCGCCAGACCTTCGTCGGCGCCCCGGCCACCATCGCCGAGCGGATCAACACCCTGGTCCAGGCCGATGCCAGTGACGGGTTCATCCTGGTCCCGCACATCACCCCCGGCGGCCTGGACGAGTTCGCCGACACCGTGGTCCCGCTGCTGGCCGAACGCGGCGTGTTCCGCACCGACTACGAGGGGACGACGCTGCGCGACCACCTCGGGCTAGGAGAGCCCGCATGACCGCGATCCCGCTCACCGTCCTGGACCTGGTGCCGATCAGCTCTGGCTCGACCGCCGCCCAGGCCCTGCGCAACAGCATGGACCTGGCCCGGGCATGCGAGCGGCTCGGTTACACCCGCTACTGGTTCGCCGAGCACCACCTCAACCCGGGCGTGGCCGGCACCTCCCCGGCCGTGGTGCTGGCCCTGACCGCCGGCGCGACCAGCACCATCCGGCTCGGCTCGGGCGCGGTCCAGATGGGCCACCGCACCGCGCTGGCCACGGTGGAGGAGTTCGGCCTCGTTGACGCCATGTACCCCGGCCGCCTGGACCTGGGCCTGGGCCGTTCGGGCGGGGCGCGGCGCGGACCCAAGCCGCCCTCCGACGGCGCGCCCAAGACAAACACCAGGACGCCGAACGGGCTGCTGATCCCCCCTCCCTTTAACATCACGCATCTGCTGGGCTCGCCGCGGTTCAAGATCGGCAAGGATCTGCTGCAGTTGCCCGGGGCGCAGTCGCAGGACTACACCGAGCAGGTCGGCGACGTCCTGGCCCTGCTCCGCGGCACCTACAAGTCGGCCGAGGGGGTCGAGGCGCACATCGTGCCGGGGGAGGGCGCGGACGTGCAGGTATGGATCCTGGGCAGCAGCGGCGGCGAGAGCGCCGAGGTGGCTGGGCACAACGGGCTGCGCTTCGCGGCCAACTACCACGTCAGCCCGGCGACCGTGATCGAGGCCGCGGATGGTTACCGGGCCTCGTTCCGTCCTTCCGCTGATCTGTCGCAAGCCTACGTGAGCGTGTCCGCCGACGTGGTGGTGGCGCAGGACGAGGCCACCGCGCGGGAGCTGGCGACGGGCTACGGCCTGTGGGTGCGCAGCATCCGCAGCGGCGAGGGCGCGATCCAGTTCCCCACCCCCGACGAAGCCCGCTCCTACGTCTGGAGCGACGCCGACCGGGAGCTGGTCACCGACCGGGTGGACACCCAGTTCGTGGGCACGGCCGCCCAGGTCGCGGACCAGCTCGAGGTGCTCCAGCAGGCCACCGGGGCGGACGAGCTGATCATCACCACCATCACCCACGACCACGCCGACCGGGTCCGCTCGTACGAGCTCCTGGCCGCCGAATGGCAGCGCCGCTGCGCAGTGCCATTAAGCGCTGCGCAGTGCCGTTAAGCAGTGCCGTTAAGCAGCAGGCGCGGCCCGGTGCCGCCAGGCCAGCACAGCCACGCCCACGGCGATGGGGACCGCGCCGGCCAGCATGGGAGCGCGGATGCCGGCCACGGTCGCCAGCGCCCCGCCGCCCAGCGCCCCCAGTGCCTCCGCGCCGCTGACCGCCGTTCCGACGTGTCTGGTTATGACGTATCTGGCTTCGCGCGCGCCGGCCGGAACTTCAGCCGCCTCTCATTCGTCTCAGAAGCTGATGGCTCCTTCACCCTTGCCATCATGCACAGCCCGCGGGACCTGGCGGGCTGAGCGCCGGTCCCGGCGGGCTCCGTTCCGCCGGGACCAGGCAGTCATCCCGTGAAGGCACCCCGTTAAAGCATCCGGAGCCCCCCGGCCATTCGCGCCGCCGGATCATGGGCTTGGATGGAACCAATGGGTGAGCAGAGCGGGCCGTCCGGGGGTGCGGCCACCCGGGGCTCGGACTTGCTCAGCCTGGGCAGCTTCGTCATTCTCGGCCTGCCGGACGGCATGCTCGGCACGGCCTGGCCGTCCATGCGCGCGACCTTCGGTGCCCCCGTCGGCGACCTCGGCCTCATCCTGCTCATCACGACCGTCGGGTCGGTGCTGGTAACCGCGTTCGTGGGGCGGCTGATCCGGCGGCTGGGGGTGCCGGCGCTGCTGGCCGTGGCCGGGCTGGTGGCCGCGGTGGGGTTCACCGGGTTCGCGGTGGCCCCGGGGCTATGGCTGACGCTCAGCGTGGCCGCCCTGCTGGGCGTGTCGGCGGGCATGATGGATGGCGGGCTCAACACGGCCGTGGCCCTGACCGGCCGGACTCGCCTGCTCAACCTGCTGCACGGCGCCTACGGCGTCGGTACCGCGATCGGCCCGCTCGTCGTCACGGCGGCCATCCTGGCCGGCTCCTGGCGCCCGGCCTACCTGGTCCAGGTTGCCCTGGACCTGGTCATGGCCGCGTTGTGGCTGCAGCAGCGGCGGCGCATCCAGGCCCGGGCCGCAGCCTCCGCCACCGCCCGCCCGGCCCCGGCGG
>JBAPYC010000488.1:0-4634 GCA_049284535.1 Streptosporangiaceae bacterium | reverse complement strand
CTCAAGACATGCAGCCTCTGATCAGCAACCTTTCGAGGACCAGTGCCATCCCGGTGCTATCAGCGCTTCAGGCCTCTGAACTGGAGCCCCGTTACGGAATCGAACCGTAGACCTTCTCCTTACCATGGACGCTCGTTTGGTCTGACGTCAGCGCGCCATGTCGGATTGCTGCAGGTCGGCGATACGTCGGCGTCTGAGTGCGTCGCGCTCCGTCTGTCGTTGCCTAGCGCCGTTGTCACTTGGTTTGTCACTTACTCTGCCCCGCCGGAACCGCGGCTGGAGCAACCATGCGCATAGGCAGTTGAATTCCGGGGAAGCTGTGCCGTAGCACGCCGCGCTACAATGTACTACATGACTCATCCGCTGAGCGTCCGCCTGAATGATGCCACGATCGCGCGTCTTGGCAGGCGCGCGCAGCGCGTCCACTTGGCCCCACGCACTCTGGCGCAGCGGTATGTGGAAGAGGGCCTGCGGATGGACGAGCATCCGCTCATCCGGTTCGCCGACGGGCCAGCAGGCAGACGGGCCAGGCTCGTGGGAACGGGCAAAGACGTCTGGGAAATCATCGCGGCCGTACGCGACAACTATGGCGACGCCAGCGAGACGGCACGCTATCTTGAGATCCCGCTCGGCCTCGTACAGGCCGCCATCAGCTACTACGGCGCCTACCAGGAGGAAATCGATCAGTGGATCGAGGCCAATGAGGAGCAGGCAGCCGAAGCCCACGCGGCCTGGTCCGCCGGGCAGGACGCCATCAGACGTGAGGCTGCTGCTGGATGAGATGCTGTCCCCCGCCATCGCGCGCGAGCTCCGTGAACGGGGACACGACGTCCTCGCCGTAGCCGACCATCCCGGCTGGGTTGCACTCTCTGATCCCGAGGTGATGACCCTAGCCCGGACCGAACGCCGCGCCGTGGTCACCAACAACCTGCGCGACTACCGGCCACTGCACGCCGACGCAATCACCCCAGGAAGCCCGGGACACTTCGGGATGATCTTCATGCCGAGTACCTACCGGCGCACCAAGGAGGACACCGGACGAATCATCGCCGCCCTCGAGGCCAAGCTCACTGAATACCCCGGCGATGAAGATCTCGCGAGCGGCGAGTGCTGGCTGTAACAGCGAACATGCCGTTACAAGCGCCTTCCGGTACAGACCGGGAACGGTGCGCGAGGACGGGCTGGGAATGGCGCCTGAACTTTATAGCGTTCAAGCAGGCGACACGGAACGGGCTGCAGGCATCGGCGAAGCTCTGAGCGCAGCGATACCTTCCAGGCAGGCAGCTTCGTTGTCCGACAGGTGCTCGCTGACCGCCCGCCGGATCTCGGCCGGCGACCCCGAGCGGGCTGCAGCCAGCAGCGCACGGTGCGCCGCCTCTCTGGCCTCGCGGTCGCGGGGACCGACCGCGTAGGGGTCGAACACGACGCGGGTGTAGCGATCACTGGCGTGCCAGAGCTGGGCGAGAATGCGCAGGTCCCACTCCGCGGCGGCAGGCCGCAGCAGCGACAGGTGCAGTGCGTGGTGGGACTCCCACAGCTCGTCGATGTCCTCCGAACCGTGAATATAGACCTTGAGCAGCGTGTTCGCACGCTCGAGGTCGCCGTCGCGGAGCATGGAGACCGACCGCGCAGCCAGGTCAGGCTCGATAAGCTGACGCAAACGGAAGACCGCCCGGAGCTCATCACGGTCGAGCGGGCTGACCATCGCCTTGCGGCCTGGGGGCAGCACAATCAGCCCCTGTGCCTCCAGCCGGCGCAGCGCTTCCCGCACCGGAATATGGCTCACGCCCAGCTGGGCGCTCAGCTCCGCCGTGGAGAACGTCCGCCCCGGGGGGAGCGCGCCGCTGAGCACGGCGCGGCGCACCTCCGCCGTCACCCGGTCGACCGCGGATTCGCTGCCCTCCTCCGGGCCGGGCTGCTGGCCGATGCTGCGCGATGCCTCCGTCATGTATATAACGTTACCGGAGCGAGCCGTCTGATGACAGCACTGCGGATTGGCCTCAGGTCCAGGTCTCTTGCTGGTATGCCGATCAAAACTCCCTCGACCGCAGAACTTGACACGTTATAACGTTCGTTCTTAGAGTCGGGGTGACCGATCCACACGGCGTGGCGTGTCCGCGCTCCCGGCTAAGAGGAGTCATGCCGATGGCCTCTCGTCCACGCCTCGTGCACATCGTGCTTCAGACGGCTCAGGTCGACGCCATGCGCGACTGGTACTGCACGGTGCTCAAGGCCCATGTCGTCTACGCCGGGCACGGCCTGACGTTCGTGACCCACGACGACGAGCATCACCGGATCGCCCTGCTGCAGTTGCCCGCCGAGGTGGCCCAGCGCAAAAGTCCTGCCGCCGCGGGCATGCACCACAGTGCGTGGACCTTCGACAGCCTCGATGACCTGCTCGGCCGCTATCAGGAGCTGAAGGGTAAGGGCATCGAGCCGGCGGTGCCGATCCAGCACGGCGTCACCACCTCGCTGTACTACCGCGACCCGGACGGCAACTTCGTTGAGATGCAGATCGACAACTTCGCCACCCCGGAGGAGGCCACTGGCTACATGGAGGGCCCTGAGTACGACTCTGATGCCGTCGGCCCGTCCTTCGACGTGCAGCGCATGATCGAGGCCCGCCGCAAGGGCACGCCCGTGGAAGAGCTGACCACGCGCGCGTGGGCGCTGTCCGGGCCAAAGCTGCCAGACCCGATGTCTGTCCTGACCGGCGCCAGCTGAGCGCTGCCCGCCAGGAGAAACGGACGTGTGATGACCAGCGTGACCTCGACGCCCAGCCCAGCTGACACCGCCGAGGCGCAGGTGCACCGGATGCGGACGCTGCGCTCGATCGAGGACCGGGTGCTGTGGCTGTCGACGGCGATCATCGACCACGCGAACCGGGTGCGGCCCAATCCCTCAGGCCTGAAGGTGGGCGGGCACCAGGCGTCGAGCGCGTCAATGGTGTCGATCATGACGTCGTTGTGGTTCGGGCACCTGCGCGCCGGGGATCGGGTGTCGGTCAAGCCGCACGCTTCGCCGGTCCTGCACGCGATCAATTACCTGCTCGGTGAGCTGGACGAGTCTTTCCTGCGCACGTTGCGGCAGTTCGGCAGGCTGCAGTTCTATCCGTCCCGGGTCAAGGACCCCGACCCGGCAGACTACTCCACCGGCTCGGTGGGGATCGGCGCGACCGCGCCGGTCTGGGGGGCGCTGGCTCGCCGGTACCTGACCGGCCACTTCCCGCCCGCGGGTTCGGGGGTATCGGGGCGGCAGTACTCGCTGGTCGGGGACGCCGAGCTGGACGAGGGCGCGGTCTGGGAGGCTGCGC
The DNA here is from genome assembly GCA_049284535.1 of Streptosporangiaceae bacterium. Lineage (GTDB taxonomy): Bacteria > Actinomycetota > Actinomycetes > Streptosporangiales > Streptosporangiaceae > Palsa-504. The sequence continues at coordinate 1,321 of JBAPYC010000488.1, read as the reverse complement.
TCGACCCGATGGTCGCCGAGCTTGGCGAGATCGTGTGGATCGTCGACCTCAACCGGCAGTCGCTGGACCGGATCGTGCCCAGCATAGGTGCCAGCCGCCTGCAGGGCATGTTCGCCGCGGCCGGCTGGCAGGTGCTCACCGTCAAGTACGGCCACCTGCTCGAGGAGCTGTTCGCGCGGCACGGCGGCGCGGCGCTGCGGGCGCGGATCGACGCGATGCCCAACCCGGAGTACCAGCGGCTGCTGCGCCACTCTCCGGTCCAGGTCCGCGACCTGCTGCCCGGCACGGGCCCGGACGCCGCCGCGATCCGTGAGCTGCTGGCCGGCGTCCCCGACGACCTGCTGCACGCCGCGATCCGCAACCTCGGCGGCCACGACCTGAACAGCCTGGACGAGGCGTTCACCGCGATCGACGACGCCCGCCCTACGGTGATCTTCGCTTACACCGTCAAGGGCTACGGGCTGGCCACCCAGGGCCGTCCGCAGAACCATTCCGCCCTGCTGACCGAGGCCCAGCTGCACGCCCTGGCCGCCCGGCTGGGTGTCGACCCAGACCGGCCGTGGCAGCCCTTCGCCGGGGGCAGCGCCGAGGCACTAACCTGCGCCGCCGTCGCCCGGCGGCTGTACCGCGACCCCATTCCCGCTCTGCCCGGCTACCAGGTGCCGGCCGATCTGGGGCGCACCCCGCACGGAACGGCAACGACCCAGGCCGCGCTGGGCCGTACCCTGCTCGAGCTTAACCGCGCTGCCCCCGAGGCCGGGCGGCGGATCGTGACGGTCAGTCCCGACGTCTCCTCCTCGACCAACCTCGGCGGCTGGGTGAACAAGGTCGGAATCTGGGCCCACGCCGAACGCGCCGACTGGTTCGCCGACGACGCCGAGACCATCCTGCACTGGCGGGAAAAGCCGACCGGCCAGCACATCGAGCTCGGCATCGCCGAAACCAACCTGCTCGGCGAGCTCGGCGCCACCTGGAGCCGCTGGGGCCAGCCGCTGCTGCCGATCGGGGTGATGTACGACCCGTTCATCGAGCGGGCGCTGGAACCGTGGTCGTTCGGCATCTATGCCGGCGGCCAGTCAATCCTGGTCGGCACCCCGTCCGGGGTCACCCTGGCGCCGGAGGGGGGCGCCCACCAGTCGATCAAGACCCCGTCCATCGGCCTGGAACAGCCCGACTGCCTCTGCTACGAACCCGCCTTTGCCCTCGACACAGAATGGTGCCTGCTTGCCGCCCTCGCCCAGCTCGGCAAGCCCGGCGGCAGGTCAGCCTACTTGCGGCTGTCCACCCGGCCGGTCGACCAGGGGCTGGCCGCCGTCCCCAC
>JBAPYC010000487.1:0-4491 GCA_049284535.1 Streptosporangiaceae bacterium | reverse complement strand
ACGAGTCACCGGGGCTGGGCCGCGCGGACGTGCCCGACCGCCGCCCGCTTCCCCCCATGATCGCCGGACCGCAGCCGCCCGAGTCCGGGTTGCGCTGGGATCCGCTGGCCGGCGAGTGGGTCGTGATCGCCGCCGCCCGCCAGGACCGGACCTTCCTGCCCCCGCCCGACCAGTGCCCGCTCGACCCGTCCGCGCCGGGACGGCTCACCGAGGTGCCGGCGGACAGCTACGACGTGGTGGTGTTCGAGAACCGGTTCCCGTCGCTGCGCGAGCCGCTCGGCCGCTGCGAGGTGGTGTGCTTCACCTCCGACCACGACTCCTCGTTCGCGGCCCTGTCGCCGCACCGGGTGCGGACCGTCTTCGAGGCCTGGGTGGACCGGACCGAGGCGCTGGCCGCCCTGCCGGAGACCCGCCAGGTGTACTGCTTCGAGAACCGCGGCGAGGAGATCGGGGTCACCCTGCACCACCCGCATGGGCAGATCTACGCCTTCCCGTTCGTCACCCCGAAGACCGAACGGATGGTGGCGCAAGCCCGGCATTACCAAGGCGGCAACCTCTTCGACGACCTAGTCGAGGCAGAACTGAAGGCCGCCACCAGGATCGTGGCTCGCAACGACCACTGGGTCGTATTCGTGCCCGAGGCGGCCCGCTGGCCGTACGAGGTGCGGATCTTCCCGCTTAACCGGGTACCGGACCTGCCTGCCCTGGGCGAGGCAGAACGCAGCTCGTTCGGCCCGCTGTACCTGGACGTGCTGCGGCGGTTCGACGCGCTGTTCGGCCAGCCCGCGCCCTACATCGCCGCCTGGCATCAGGCGCCGGTCGGCGACGAGGCCGCACGCCGTCAGTTCGCCGCTCACCTTCAGGTACTGTCAGTCCGGCGAGCGGCCGGCAAGCTGAAGTACCTGGCCGGAACCGAATCGGGGATGGGCGTGTGGATTAACGACATCGTCCCGGAAGAAGCGGCGCTACGACTCAGGGAGGCCTGATGAGGGTCCTGGTTACTGGCGGGGCCGGCTATATCGGCAGCGTGGTGGCGGCGCAGCTGGTAGCGGCCGGGCACGACGTGGTCGTGCTCGACGACCTGTCCACCGGGTACGCCGAGGCCGTCCCGGATGGTGCTGATTTTGTCAAGGGCACGGTCCGCGAGTGCGCGGCCGAGGTGCTGAGCGATGGCGTCGAGGCCGTCCTGCACTTCGCGGCCAAGTCGCTGGTCGGCGAGTCGGTCGCCGACCCGGCCAAGTACTGGTCCGGCAACCTGGGCAACACGGTGGCGCTGCTCGAGGCCATGCGCGAGATGCGCGTCCGGACGATCGTGTTCTCCTCCACCGCCGCCGTCTACGGCGAGCCGGAGCGCACTCCCATCACCGAGACCGATCCCACCCGGCCGACCAACCCCTACGGCGCGACCAAGGTCGCGGTGGACACGACCCTGTCCGAGTTCGCCCGGATGTACGGGTTCGGCGCGATCAGCCTGCGCTACTTCAACGTAGCCGGGGCGCACCAGGGCCCGGACGGCAGGTGGCTGGGCGAGCGGCACAACCCGGAGACGCACCTCATCCCGAACGTGCTGGCCGCGGCAGTGCCGGCCGGGAGAGGCGAGGGCCGCCGGGTCAAGATCTTCGGCGATGACTACCCCACCCCCGACGGGACCTGCATCCGGGACTACATCCACGTCACCGACCTGGCCGACGCGCACCTGCGGGCGCTGGCCGCCTGCCGGCGGGGCGAGCACCGGGTTTACAACCTGGGCAACGGGACCGGGTTCTCGGTCCGCGAGGTGATCGAGGTCTGCCGGGAGGTCACCGGGGTGGACATCGGGGCCGATGTGGAGCCTCGCCGCGCCGGGGACCCGGCCGTGCTGGTGGCCTCGTCGGCGAAGATCCAGGCGGAGCTGGGCTGGCGGGCAGCCAAGGACCTGCGGGACATGGCCGCCGACGCGTGGCAGTTCACCCAGTCGCGCAGACCGCAGTAAGCGAGCCAGACAGTGAGCGAGCTGTTCCGGGCCCGGTTCGGCACCGCGCCGGACGGCGTGTGGCTGGCTCCGGGACGGGCCAACCTGATGGGCGAGCACACCGACTACAACGACGGGTTCGTGCTCCCGTTCGCGCTCGGCCAGCGCACCGTGACGGCCGCGGCTCGCCGCGGTGACGGGCAGCTGGCCGTCACCTCCCGGCAGGAGAAGGACGCGGACATCCAGGTCGAGATCGCGGGCCTGGCCCCCGGTTCGGTCACGGGCTGGGGCGCGTACCCGGCCGGGGTGGCCTGGGCGCTGCGCGAGGCCGGCTATCCGGTGCCGGGCGCCAGCATCGCCATCGACTCCGACGTGCCCGCGGGCGCGGGCCTGTCCTCCTCGGCCGCGCTGGAGTGCGCCACCGCGCTCGCGCTGACCGAACTGGCCGGCCTGGACGGCCCGCCCGGGTCAGCACCGCACGGGAGCGTCCCGCGCCCTGAGCTGGCCGCCATCGCCCGCCGGGCCGAGAACGACTTCGTCGGGGTCCCGTCGGGCATCATGGACCAGTCCGCGTCGCTGCTGTGCCAGGCCGGGCATCTGCTGCTGCTGGACTGCCGCTCGCTGGAGACGGCTCAGGTCCCGTTTGACCCGGCCCCGGCCGGGGCCCAGCTGGTGATCGTCAACACCCGGGCCCGGCACGAGCTGAGCGACGGGGAGTACGGCGAGCGGCGGGCCGAGTGCGAGGAGGCCGCCCGGCAACTGGGCGTGGCCTCGCTGCGGGACGTGGCCAGCCCGGCGGAGGTGGCCCGGCTCGCCGACCCGGTGCTGCGACGACGGGCCCGGCACGTGGTCTCGGACAACCAGCGGGTCCTGGCGGTGGTGGAGCTGCTGCGATCCGGGCCCGATGACCCCGGGGCCTACCGGGAGATCGGGCGGCTGCTGACCGAGGCGCACGAGTCGCTGCGGGACGACTTCGAGATCTCCTGGCCGGAGGCGGACGAGACGGTTTCCGCGGCGGTGAGCGCGGGGGCGTTCGGCGCGCGGATGATTGGCGGCGGGTTCGGCGGGTCGGTGCTGGTGCTCGCGGGCCCGGGCAGCCGGGTCACCACGGCGGTGAGCGAGGCGTTCGCCCAGCGCGGCTGGACCCCGCCGGAGTTCCTCGAGGCGACGCCGTCGGACAGTGCCCGCAGGGTGGGATAGGCGGGGACTAGCAGGGCCGGGTGGGCTAGGGTGGCCCTGATTTCGCTCATCTGAGGGAGGCAGCGGTGCTGGTGCGGGACGAGGCGACCAAGATCGCGGATGAGATCGCGGAGCTGCGGCACGCGATTCACCGCGAGCCGGAGATCGGCCTGGACCTGCCCAAGACGCAGCGCAAGGTGCTGGACGCCCTGGACGGGCTGCCGCTGGAGATCAGCACCGGCCGCGGGCTGTCCTCGGTGACCGGGGTGCTGCGCGGCGGCCGGCCCGGGCCGGTGGTGCTGCTGCGCGGCGACATGGACGCGCTGCCGGTCACCGAGGAGACCGGCGTGCCCTACGCGTCGCAGATCCCCGGGGTGATGCACGCCTGCGGTCACGACCTGCACACGGCCATGCTGGCCGGGGCGGCGCGGCTGCTGTCGGCCGGGCAGGCCGACCTGCCCGGCACGGTGATCTTCATGTTCCAGCCGGGCGAGGAGGGCCGCGCCGGGGCCAGGACGATGATCTCCGAGGGCGTGCTCGACGCGGCGGGCCCGCGCCCGGTGGCGGCCTACGGCCTGCACGTGACCTCGAACCGGCTGCCCTGCGGGGTGTTCTCGACCCGGCCGGGGCCGATGCTGGCCGCGGCCGACCAGATCTTCGTCACCGTGCGCGGCCGCGGCGGGCACGCCTCCATGCCGCACCGGGCCGCGGACCCGATCCCGGCCGCCTGCGAGATGGTGCTGGCCCTGCAGACGCTGGTGACGCGCAAGTTCGACGTGTTCGACCCGGTCGTGATCACCGTCGGCAGCTTGCACGCCGGCACTACCGACAACGTGATCCCGGACGAGGCCCGGTTCGCGGCCACGGCCCGCTCCTACAGCACCGCGTCGCGGGGCCGGCTGAGCCGGGAGGTGACGCGGCTGATCGAGGGCATCGCCCGGGCGCACGCTCTTGACGTCGACGTCCGGTACGTCGAGGAGTACCCGGTGACCGTCAACGACGCGGCCGAGGCGGCGTTCGCCACCGGTGTGATCACGGACGCGTTCGGGGCCGGCCGCGGCGAGGTGGCCGACTTCCCCATCACCGGGGCCGAGGACTTCTCCTTCGTGCTCGAGCAGGTGCCCGGCGCGTTCGTGTTCCTGGGCGCCTGCCCGCCGGGCCGCGACCCGGAGACGGCGCCGACCAACCACTCCGCGATCGCGGAATTCGACGACGCGGCGCTGGCCGAGGGCACCGCGCTCTACGCCGAGCTCGCCCTGCGGCGCCTGGCCAGAGGCTGACGCTCCCAGGGCTGACGCTCCCGGGCTGAGGCAGGCACGGGCGGGGTGGCGGATCACCCCGCCCGTTCGGCCGTTAAAGGG
>JBAPYC010000486.1:0-6601 GCA_049284535.1 Streptosporangiaceae bacterium | reverse complement strand
GGCCGGAACGCTCCGCCCCGGACAGGTTCTTGGCTACCGGCCCGGCGATCTCGCCGTCGGCGCCGATCAGCGCGTAGGCCAGGCCGCGGGCGCCGCGCGAGCGGGCCCACTCCTGCCAGCCGTCCAGCTCGCGGCGCGACTGCGAGGCTCCGCCCGGCATCACCACCGCCCCGACATAGGGCGCCTGGAAAACCCGGAACTCCGTCCCGGCGAAGTACCCGGTCAGATCGGTGAGCTCGACGCCGAACCGCAGGTCAGGCTTGTCCGAGCCGTACCGGGCCATGGCGTCGGCATAGGTCATCCGGGGCAGCGGCGTGGGCACCTGGTAACCGGCCAGCTCCGACCAGAGCCGGGACACGATGTCCTCGGCCACGGCGATGACGTCGTCGCGGGTGACGAAGGACATCTCGACGTCGATCTGGGTGAACTCGGGCTGCCGGTCCTTGCGGAAGTCCTCGTCGCGGAAACACCGGGCCAGCTGGTAGTAGCGTTCCAGGCCACCGACCATGAGCAGCTGCTTGAACAGCTGCGGCGACTGCGGCAGCGCGTACCAGTTCCCCGGGCGCAGCCGGACCGGGACCAGGAAGTCGCGCGCACCCTCGGGTGTCGACCTGGTCAGGTACGGCGTCTCCACGTTCACGAAGCGGTGGTCGCGCATCACGTCGTTCAGCAGGTAAGAGGCGTGTGACCGGACGCGGAGTGCGCGCGCGGTGTCGTCCCGGCGGATGTCCAGGTAGCGGTACTTAAGCCGGACGTCCTCGCTGACCTCGGCGGAGCCCTCGACCGGGAATGGCAGCGGGTCGGCCTCGCTGAGCACCTCGACCTCGTCCGCGACCACCTCGATCTCCCCGGTGGGCAGCTCGGGGTTCTCGTTCCCGGCCGGGCGCTGCCGCACCGTGCCGGTCACCTGGACGCAGAACTCGGCCCGCAGGTCATGCGCGACGGCCTCCTCGCCTCGCCACACGACCTGGACCACGCCGCTCGCGTCCCGCAGGTCGATGAACACCACGCCGCCATGGTCGCGGCGGCGCGCCACCCAGCCGGCCAGTACGACATGCTCCCCGGCCTGCGACGCCCGGAGCGCCCCCGCCTCATGGGTGCGGATCATCGAACCTCTCCTTTACAAACCCTTATGGACTGAACGGGCAGCCTGCGTGCGACCGCCGGCCCCGTGCGCGACCAGCCTAGGCGCCTTCGGGTGCGTCACATCCCGCGTGCGGGCCCCGACTCCGGTGCCAGCCCGGACAGGAACGGGTTGGCTTGGCGTTCGGCTCCGATCGTGGTCTGCGGGCCGTGGCCGGACAGCACCACGGTCTGATCCGGCAGCGTCAGGCAGACGCGGGCCAGGCTGCGCAGAATGGTCTGGTAGTCCCCGCCCGGCAGGTCGGTCCGCCCGATCGACCCGGCGAACAGCAGATCACCGGAGAACAGCACGTCGATTTCGCCGCTATCGGGATACTGCGAGCCGGGGCTCGCCGAAGGCAGCCGGAATGTCACCGATCCTTCGGTATGACCCGGCGCGTGATTCACCACGATCTCGAGCCCGACCAGGTTCAGCGTCATCCCGTCGGCCAGTTCCTCGACGTCGTCGGGTTCAGTGAATTTCAGCCCGCCGAACAGTTGCTGGCCCGCGCCCAGCGGCAGGCCCCGGCCGGGGTCGCTGAGCAGGGCCCGGTCATCGGGATGGATATAGGCCGGGATATTCCTGGCTCCGCAGACGGGAGCGACCGACCAGACGTGGTCGATGTGGCCGTGAGTGAGCAGGACCGCGGCGGGTTTGAGCCGGTGCTCGGCCAGGATCTCGTTGATACCCGGCTCGGCATCCTGACCCGGATCGACGATCACACATTCGGTGCCTGGGCCGGGCGCGACTACATAACAGTTGGCGGCAAATGAGCCTGCCGGGAACCCTGCGACGAGCACAAGCGTCCTTTCTGAGGGTACGGTGTCTCAGGCTACCGATGGGACCCGCATGGCCGCGAACCGGTAACGAAGGATGCCGGCCCGGGGACCGGGCAGGTACGATTCGGCAGCGATCGCGAAATATGCGCGGTTCCGGGGTCGCCACCCGGGCCAGTACCGCCTATCTTTCGGGATCAGGGGTATCAACGGGTTCGTTGGCCTGCCTCCCGTGAATACCAGCCGGGTAGCCGGATACCGGATAAGCGCGACGGGCCAAGGAGGATCCAACCGGTGGCGGGTAGAAACGAGCGCCAGCGCAGGCAAGCCAGGGAGCGATACCGCCGCCAGCAGGAAGAGCGCCTGGCCCGGCAGCAGCGACTGCGCAAGCGCTGGCTGGCTGGAGGCTCCGCCGTGCTGGCCGCCGCGCTCATCGCCTCCTTGCTGCTGGTGTTCCTCCCCGGCGGCAGCGCCAAGAAGCCCAGCGCCTCCGCGTCGAAGTCCGCGTCCCCCACAACCAGCGCCGCGGCCGTGGCCGAGCCCGCGCACCACTGCAGTTACAAAGCGGCCACGCCGGTGGCCAAGAAGGTCAGCTTCCCGCCAGCGGCGCCCGACTACACCGCCAGCTACACGGCCACGATCAAGACCAACCTGGGTGACATCAGCTTCAACCTGCTCAATAGCAAGGCCACCTGCACGGTCAACTCGTTCGTCCACCTGGCCGAGGCGGGCTACTTCAACAACACCCAGTGCCACCGGGTGGTGAACAGCGGTATCTACGTGCTGCAGTGCGGTGACCCCTATGCGACCGCCAGCACGAAGCTGACCTGCAGCTCCACCGGAAAAATAGGGACCGGGACACCCGGTTACGACTTCGCCAGCGAGAACCTCACCGGGGCGAAATACCCGGCCGGGACGGTCGCTATGGCCAACAACGGCACCGCGAGCAGCAACGGCAGCCAGTTCTTCATCGTGTTCAAGGACAGCACCTCCGGGCTAACGGCTTCGTATACACCGTTCGCAACAGTGTCGTCTGGGCTCGGAATCGTCCAGAATGTGGCTAAGAGTGGTACCTCGTGTCAGTATTCGGCGGGCGGCGGTGCCCCCAAGAAGAAGGTCATCATAGACAGTGTGACGATCAAGAAAACCTGACACGAAGCACGACCAAACGCAGGAGGTTCGCCGTGACCACCGCTAATCATCCGTGGGGCCGGGTTGATGCCGACGGGACGGTCTATGTCCGTACGACCGACGGCGAGCGGGTGATCGGCTCGTGGCAGGCGGGGAGCCCGGAGGAGGCGATTGCCTTCTTCACGCGCAAGTACTCCTCGCTCGAGACCGAAGTTGTCCTGCTCGAGCAGCGGATCAGCTCCACCGACATGGCCCCGGCGCAGGCATCGGCCAGCGTCCAGCGGCTGCTGCACACCGTCGGCGAGGCCAACGCGCTCGGCGACCTGGACGGGCTCCGGATCCGCCTGGAGCGGCTGACCGAAGATGTCGGGCACCGGCGCGAAGAGGCCAAGGCGGCCCGGGAGCAGGCGCGCGTTCAGGCCAAGGAGGTCAAGGAGCGGATCGTCGCCGAGGCCGAGCAGATCGCGGTGGAGGCCACCCACTGGAAGAGCAGCGGCGAGCGGATGCGCGAGCTGCTGGAGGAGTGGAAGGCGGCGCCGCACGCCGAGCGGGCCGCCGAGGCGGTGCTGTGGAAGCGGCTGTCCGCGGCGCGCAACGCGTTCACCAAGCGGCGTAAGGCCTACTTCGCCAACCTGGAGGCTGAGCGCGAGGACGTTAAGGCCCGCAAGGAGAAGCTCTGTACCGACGCCGAGGCGCTGTCGGACTCGACCGACTGGGGCGCGACCACCAGCGCGTACCGCGAGCTGATGACGCAGTGGAAGGCGGCCGGGCGGGCCGACCGGGAGGCCGAGGCCGAGCTGTGGAAGCGGTTCCGGTCGGCTCAGGACAAGTTCTTTAACGCCCGGTCCGAGGTGTTCTCGGCCAAGGACGCGGAACTGCGCCAGCACGCCGAGGCCAAGCAGCAACTGCTCGAGCAGGCCCAGGCCCTGCTGCCCGTGACCGACATCCGCTCGGCCCGGTCCTCGCTGCGCGACATCGCCGAACGCTGGGAGCAGGTCGGCGCGGTGCCCAGGGAATCGCGTGAGCAGCTGGAGTCCGGGCTGCGCCGGGTCGAGGACACGGTCCGCAAGGCCGAGGACAACCAGTGGCGCCGGTCCAACCCCGAGGCGCTAGCCCGGGCCGAGGGCACCGTCGCACAGCTCCGCTCGACCATCGCCCAGCTCGAAAAGCAGCTGGGCCGGGCACGGGAGGCAGGCGACACCCGGGCCGAGCGCAGCGCCGAGGAGGCACTGACCGCCCGCCGGGCCTGGCTGGAAGAGGCCGAGCACACCCTGGCCGAATTCAGCAGCTAGCGGCGAGAGCCCGGTTAGCTCGTCATGCGGTAGACGTCGTACACGCCGTCGATGGCGCGAACGGCGCGCAGCACGTGGCCCAGGTGCTTGGGGTCACCCATCTCGAAGGTGAACCGGCTGAAGGCCACCCGGTCCCGGCTGGTGGTCACGTTCGCGGACAAGATGTTGACGTGCTGGTCGGACAGCACGCGGGTAACGTCGGAGAGCAGCCGGGTCCGGTCGAGCGCTTCGACCTGGATGGCGACCAGGAACACCGAGCCGTCCGTCGGTGACCAGTGCACGTCTACCATGCGCTCGCGCTGGGTGTCGGTCAGGTGAGCCAGGTTCACGCAGTCCGTCCGGTGCACCGACACCCCGTGCCCGTGGGTGACGAACCCGGAGATCGGGTCGCCTGGCACCGGGGTACAGCACCGCGACAGCCGGACCCACACGTCCGACGCGCCGGTGACCTCGACCCCGGAGTCACCGGCGGGCCGGGGCTGCGGGGCCTTGGTGGGCAGCGTCGTCTCGGCCAGGTCCTCCTGCGCGCCAGCCAGCCCGCCGAGCGCCCGGACCAGCTTCTCGACCACCGACTGGGCGCTGACCCGGCCCTCGCCGACCGCCGCGTAGAGGCCGGAGACGTCCGGGTAGCGCAGCTCCTGGGCCAGGTTCAGCAGGCTGTCAGCAGCCGCCATACGCTGCAGCGGCATGCCCTGCTTGCGCATCGCGCGCGCGATCTGGTCCTTGCCGGCGTCGACCGCGGCTTCCCGGCGCTCCTTGGTGAACCACTGCCGGATCTTGTTCCGGGCCCGGGGGCTCTGCACAAACTTGAGCCAGTCCCGGCTGGGCCCGGCCTCCGGCGCCTTGGAGGTGAAGATCTCCACGGTGTCGCCGTTGTCCAGCGTGGACTCCAGCGCGACGAGGCGGCCGTTGACCCGGGCGCCGACGGTACGGTGGCCGACATCGGTGTGAATGGAGTAGGCGAAGTCGACCGGGGTGGCGCCCTGCGGCAGCGCCTTCACCTCACCGCGCGGCGTGAACACATAGACCTCGCCCGCGGCCAGGTCGAAGCGCAGCGACTCGAGAAACTCGGCCGGGTCCTCGGTCTCCCGCTGCCAGTCGACGAGCTGGCGCAGCCAGGCCATGTCCTGGTTGTCGTCCTTGCCGTCCTTGGCCCGGCCGCCGACCGTCTCTTCCTTGTACTTCCAGTGCGCGGCCACGCCGTACTCGGCCCGCCGGTGCATGTCCCAGGTCCGGATCTGAAGTTCGACCGCCTTGCCGCCCGGCCCGATGACCGTCGTGTGCAGCGACTGGTACATGTTGAACTTCGGCATCGCGATGTAGTCCTTGAACCGCCCCGGGACCGGGTTCCATCGCGCGTGGATGATGCCGAGCGCCGCGTAGCAGTCCTTGACCGAGTCGACCAGGACCCGGATACCTACCAGGTCATAGATGTCGTCGAAGCCGACGTTCCTGGCGATCATCTTCTGGTAAATCGAGTAGTAGTGCTTTGGCCGGCCCGTGACCCGCTGCTTGATCTTGGCTTCGCGCAGGTCGCTGGAGACGTCCTCGATCACTTCCTGCAGGAAAGCGTCCCGGCGCGGGGCCCGGCCGGAGACCAGGCGGACGATCTCGTCGAAGCGCTTGGGGTACAGCGTGGCGAAGGCCAGGTCTTCCAGTTCCCACTTGACCGTGTTCATGCCGAGCCGGTGCGCCAGCGGGGCGAAGATCTCCAGCACCTCGCGCGACTTGCGCTCCTGCTTATCCCGGGGCAGGTAGCGCAGGGTCCGCATGTTGTGCAGCCGGTCGGCGAGCTTGATCACCAGGACCCGGATGTCGCGGGACATGGCGACGACCATCTTGCGGACGGTCTCGGCCTCGGCAGAGGCGCCGTACTTGACCTTGTCCAGCTTGGTCACGCCATCGACCAGGGCCGCGATGTCCTCACCGAACTCTGCGCGCAGCTGGGTCAGCGTGTAAGGGGTGTCCTCCACCGTATCGTGCAGCAGCGCGGCGCAGATGGTCTCGGTGGTCACGCCGAGCTCGGCCAGGATGGTGGCGACCGCGAGCGGGTGGGTGATGTACGGGTCGCCGCTGCGGCGCTTCTGCTCCCGGTGCCAGTAGGCAGCCGACTCATAGGCCCGCTCGACCAGCCGGATGTCAGCCTTCGGGTGGGTCGCCCGCACGGTCTTGATGAGCGGCTCGAGCACCGGGTTGATGGTGGAACCGCGCTGCGCACCCAGCCGGGCGAGCCGCCGGCGCACGCCGACGCCGGGGCTGGGGTCGGGAGTGGCAGGCAC
>JBAPYC010000485.1:0-2608 GCA_049284535.1 Streptosporangiaceae bacterium | reverse complement strand
CACGCGGCTGCGGCCCGAGGCGCTGACTTCGCAGCTCGGCGGCCGCAACCTCGCCGAGATCAGCGCGCTCACCCTGGATGACCTGCAAGGCTTCACGGCCGGGTTGCCCGCGGGGCTGCCCGCCGAGCTGAGCCGGATAACGACCGGCTTGCTCGCCGAGCTGAGCAGCAGGCTCACGCCGCTGCTCGACGTCGGGCTGGGCTACCTGACCCTCGACCGGGCCGGCGCCTCGCTGTCGACGGGAGAGCGGCAGCGGATCGAGCTCACCTCGACCGTGCGCGCCAGCACCACCGGCATGCTGTACGTGCTGGACGAGCCCTCGGTCGGGCTGCACCCGAGCAACATCGCCGGACTGCGCAAGACGCTCGCGGCCCTGGCCGGGAACGGCAATTCCGTGGTCGTGGTGGAGCACGAGCGGGAGATCATCCGGGCCGCGGACTGGGTCATCGAAATCGGCCCCGCCGCCGGCGCCAAGGGCGGCACGGTGATCGCGCAGGGCACCCCCGGGCAGCTGGAAACCGACCCGCACTCGGTCATCGGCCCGTTCCTGGCCGGCGCCCCGGCCGTGGCCCGTGACCGCCCGGCGCGGCCCGGTCCCGACGCGCAGATCGTCCTGGAAGTCGGCGACCTGTACAACCTGCACGACGTGACCGCCGCCTTCCCGCTGGGCCAGCTGACGGCACTGGCCGGGCCGTCCGGGGCCGGGAAGACCGCCCTGATCCTGGATAGCCTCATCCCGGCCGCGCGGGCGCTGCTCAGCGGCTCGGTGCTGCCCGGGCATGTCCGCCGCCTGGAGCTCGGCGGCATCCGGCAGGTCGTCCAGGTCGACGCCTCCCCCATCGGCCAGAACGCGCGGTCGACCCCCGCGACCTACTCCGGGGCGTTCGATCAGATCCGCCGCGTGTTCGCCGAATCCGCGTACGCCCGGCGGCGGCGCTGGAAGCCCGGGCATTTCTCGTTCAACACCCGCGAGGGGCAGTGCCCGACCTGCCGCGGGCTCGGCGACATCGACCTGGACGTCCAGTACCTGCCCGACATCACGGTCCAGTGCCCGACCTGTCACGGCGCCCGGTTCAACGACGCCACCCTGGCCGTCCAGGTCGACGGCCTGTCCATCGCCGACGTGCTCGGCCTGACCGTGGACGACGCCCTGGAACGGTTCGCTGAGCGGGCACCGGTCGCCGCGGCGCTGCAGCCCGTCAGCGAGGTCGGCCTGGGCTACCTGCGGCTCGGCGAGCCCACGCCGTCGCTGTCCGGCGGCGAATCGCAGCGCCTCCGGATCGCTTCCCGGCTGCGCAGCAGCCAGCGCGGCGCACTGTACGTGTTCGACGAGCCGTCCACCGGCCTGCACCCGCTCGACGTGGCCACGCTGGTCGGCGTGTTCGACCGGCTGCTGGCGGCCGGGGCCACGATCATCGTCATCGACCACGACCTCGACCTGCTCGCCGCCGCCGACCAGCTCATCGACATGGGGCCGGGCGGCGGCCCGGAGGGCGGGCGCATCCTCGCGGTTGGCCCGCCGCAGGAGGTCGCACGTGACCCGGGCAGCGCCACCGGCCCGTGGCTGGCCGAGCACCTGGACCTGCCAGAGAACCGGCCGGCGAGCGCCGGGTGATGGCCGGCGATGAGAACCACGCCCGGCTGCGGGACACGCGCTGCAGGTATCCGTGGCAACCGCCACTCGACCGTGCTAGGGCACAGTCCGGTATGCGAGTCCTGTAGCCGTTCTCGTCCAGGCGATGATGCGCTCCACGTGGATCAGCACGGGCTGGGAAAACGTCGAACGCCATTCCTCGAATGACATGTCGTTTCCCAGGGATGATGCGTACTTCCGCCGGAACTCCCCGGCCAGGAAATGCGGATGCTCACCGGCCGCGGTGATGAGCTTGGCCCGTCCGTCGGCCAGCACGATGTCCTGTCCGCCGTTCGCCGAGTCCAGTGCCAGGGTGACCGCTGGCGACCGCCGCATGTCCGCGACCTTCGCCGTCCTGGGCATGCTGAAGATCAGCATCGTCGGGTCATGCCATGCGAACCAGACGGGAACGTTATGCGGCCGCCCATCCGCACGGACTGTACACAGCCACATGATAGCCTCTGCCGACAGGCGCTGCGCGATGTGACGATCGCCGCTTCGTGTCAGATCCAGGAGCGCCACCGTCCCGCACTAGCCAATCACTGACACGCGAGGCGGGTGAGCCGCATGACACCCGACTTGCACACGATCGTGGACTTTCGACGGGCTTAATACGTTGACCTGCGGATTTACTTCTCAAGTTGCCGGAATTTGCGCACTAGCCAGGTTGAATTCGTCGTGGATGGGATCACCAGGGTTCGAGCTTGAGTCCCCGGTGCGGTACTTCCGCACGGAGGAGCAGGCGGTGCCACGGGCCCCGCAGCGCTGCCAGGAGATCCCGGTTGAGCAGATGAGCGGCGGGGCGCTAGCGCGGATGCAGCCGGACCTGAGCGTCAGCGCCGCCCTGGGCCCGCCGGGCGGCAACGCCGGGGTAGCGGCGGCCCCGGGAGCTTGGCAGGCACGCGCCGCCTGAGCGACAATGCCGGGATGGCTCGTGACGACAGCTGGGCCCAGGTGCTGCGGCTGGCCTTGCCC
>JBAPYC010000484.1:0-3177 GCA_049284535.1 Streptosporangiaceae bacterium | reverse complement strand
GGCAAGCGTCACCAAGGTGATGACCGCCCTGCTGGTCCTCCAGAGCGGCAACCTTAACCAGCAGATCCGCATACCGAAGGCGGCGTTCAACTACGCCTGGAAGTACGGCGGCGAAACCGCATCGCTGCGCCCCGGGGACATTCTCACCGCCCAGCAGCTGCTGGCGGCATTGCTGCTGCCCTCGGGGGCCGACGCCGCGTATACCCTCGCGAACACCTATGGTCCGGGCCTGAGTGCCTTCGTCGCGCGGATGAACACGACCGCGGCCCAGATGGGCATGCGGCACACCCACTTCACCTCGCCGGACGGGCTGCCCTATCCCACCGAGACCTCGACCTACTCCACGCCGTCCGACCTGCTCACGCTCGGCCTGGCAGCGATGAAGTACCCGGCCTTCCGGTCGATCGTGAACCTGCGCTTCGTTAACCTGCCGAAGGGGCACGGGCATCATCAGTACTGGTGGGACAACACTGACTATCTGATCGGCTCGTATCAGGGCGCCATCGGGATCAAGGACGGATACACCGACAAGGCCGGGCACTGCCTGCTGTTCGAGGCGGTCAGGAACGGCCGGACGCTGATCGGGGTTGTGCTGGGCAGCCCCGCCAGCGGCGTGGCAGCTGGCGTCCAGGATGCCAAGAAGATGCTCAACTGGGGATTCCGCCTGCGCCTCACCAAGTAACCTCAGCGGATCCCGACAGCGATGAGATGCGGCCCGAAGCCAGCCAATTCAGGCACCCGCTCGATGGCTCGTGCCACCTCCAGCGCAATAACCCGATCTGCCGGATCTGCCATTCGCGCGTCCAGGTCGCCGAGTATAAAGGCCGGTCCCTCAATGCTTACCAGGTCTGCGACCTCCAACCCGGCATCGGTCATCTCTTCCCGCAACTCCCCGGGCCGGTTGAGAAAAGCGGTGAAGGCCCCTTCACCCAGCGGCGGCAGCACCCCGGTACGGTCAATCTCGTCAATTAGCTCGAGGGCCGCCGGGTACTTGAGGTAGATCCGCTCCCGGAGCATGCCGTCGATCCGGGGCGCCCACCGCGAGATCGCCGCGGCGAACACCGGCCCGCCCGGCCGCACGATCCGCGCACACTCTCGCAGCGCACGCTCCCGTTCCCTGCGATCGATGAAATGGTAAAGCGGTCCGAGCAGCAAGACGGCATCCACCGACGCATCGGGCAGGTCAACGTCCCGCGCGTCGCCGACCGCGGTATTTATATTGGGCACCCCGACCACGTTCGCAGTTAGCTGCCCGACGTGCAGCGGCATCAGGTCCCGATGCTCGACCTGGTAGCCAAGCGACGCCAGCCACAGCGCGTACCGTCCCGGCCCGCCGCCGATGTCCGCGACAACGGCGGGTGCCGCCGGCAGCCGCCGCAGACGATCTCGGTAGTCCGCGTGAACTCCAGATCCCCGCGCCCGTCGCTCAGCCGCTCTCGCTCCATGCCCCGCCCGTAGTACGCGCGCAGGGCCGCATCACCCGCCTCCATGCCACGCGACTGTGGCACATCCGCATCCCCGCCAGCCACCCATTAATGTCAGCCGACGGATGTCCTGGGGTATATGACCTCGGCCCCGGTGACCGCCACTGCCGCCGATCTGGACGTCACCGTCCGGTACCGAGGTGACCGAGCTCGAATCGGGCGTACCAGGTGCTAGGTCCGTAGAGCAGCCCGTACCGCAGCACCACCCATTCGGGTGCCTCCCGGACAGCAGCCTCCAGCGCGGCCGCCCGCTGCACGGTCGCCAGTCGGCTGCCGCTCGCGCCCAGGTCCAGCGGCACGCTCTCGGCCGCCGGAACGTCCCCGGCCTCGTACGCCACGCGATGCTTTACGCCACCACCCGCCGGACCCCGCCGCCAGCGCGGCGGCGTCCAGCAGATAAGGGTTCCGGTCGTGCGAATCTCGGCATTGGGCGACAAGTTCCAGTCTTTCAGATCGGTCAGCTGGTGCATCACCGCGTCCGGTGCCGTCGGCGTTGACCCGCCCGCGACGATATCGTTTCGATCAGTTCGGCGAGGAGGTCCTGGGTCCGCGGATCGACGGCGTAGATGACCGTGCCGACCATGCCACGGGTAAGCAGTACCTTGTAGATGTTGCGGATGTGCTGTTCGTACTGCTCGTCGGTGACCGATCGCTTCTTGAATTCCGGGTCTTTGTTGGCTTCTCGTACGGTGACCGTCCGTCCGTCACGGGCGTTCAGGTCCGGGCCAATGATGACGCCGGACCAGTCGTACTCAAACCCCTGAGCGGTATAGACGCAGCCAACCTGGTCGAAGCCACCCTCCTTGGTCGCCCAGAGCGCGCTGGGTGGAGCGGAGCCAACCGACCTGTCGCCTTTCACGTTCCAGGGCCGCGCCCAGTCTCCGATGCGCACGTCGTTCACGAGATGGTCATCAGGACGCGGATTGCTCCACGGCCAGCAGTATCCGGCGGACATCCGCGCCGAATAACCTTCCGCGAGCTTGCCGCGCAGGACATTCTCCAGTTCCCATGGCGACTCGGCCAGCGTGACTTCGAAATGGTCATCGCCGACCCAGGGGTCGGGCTCGCCAGCCTCCAGGCCAAGCAGCCGCAGGACCCACCTTTCGTACTTCTGGCTTCCACCGCACCTGAACTGGCCATCAAGCGAAATGTGGTGTGTGCGGAACCCCAGAGATGACGCGTGTGACTTGATGGCCTCAACGGTTCCAATCTCTCCCGGTTTCACGACCTGATGCTCATCGAGGAGGAAAACGGGCACTCGCGCTGCTGCGATGAGCTCGTCGACCTGCATCCGTCCGGTTCGCTGCGCTGCGGCCGTGAAGCGGTTGACGGACGTTTCCCGGATACGGTGGGCCTCATCGCAGATCAGCACATCGATGTCATTTTTCCGGGCATTCATGAAACTGTTGAAGTATTTGAACAGGTTTTTGACTCGAGGAGAGCCCCGGCCCACATACTGCCGCATTGTCTGCGTAAAGGATCGAGAGCCCGTAGCGTGCAACGCAGAATAGCCTTGGCGATACAGTTCGCCCAGCAGAGACAGTGCGATGACGCTCTTTCCGCTTCCCGGACCGCCAGTGACTATAACGACCTCTTTGGCGTCTGAGTGCTGGGCCTTCTCAACTACATGAAGGACAATTTCGTACGCTAGGCGCTGCTCTGCGAGCAAAGTGAACTGCTCGCGGTCCTTGAT
>JBAPYC010000483.1:0-4494 GCA_049284535.1 Streptosporangiaceae bacterium | reverse complement strand
CTCGGCGACCCACGGCGCTACCCGCGGCCGGGCCCTGGGCACGGCGGCCGAGTACGTCGTGCTCCCGGCTGGTAACGCCGTCGAGCTGCCGGGTTCGGTCTCCTTTGAGGTGGGCGCCTGCCTGGGGGTGCCCGCGCTGACCGCGCACCGCTGCGTGTTCGCCGACGGCCCGGTCGACGGCATGACGGTGCTGGTGACCGGCGGGGCGGGCATGGTGGCGCACTACGCCATCGAGCTGGCCAAGGATGCCGGGGCCATCGTGCTGGCCACCGCGAGCACGCCCAGAAAGCGCGAGGCCGCGCGGGCGGCAGGTGCCGACCAGGTGGTCGACTACCGGCAGCCAGGTGCGGCGGACGAGATCGCCCGGCTGGCCGGTGCGGCCGGCGTGCAGCGGGTTGTCGACGTGGCTTTCGGCGCCAACCTCCCGCTCACCTCGGCGGTCATCGCCGTCAACGGGACCATCGCCGCCTATGGGTCCGACGCCGAACCGCGGCCAGAGCTGCCGTTCTACCCGCTGATGCGGCGGGGTGTCACCATCCGCACGGTGCTCGTGTTCGTGATGCCCGAACCGGCTCGCCAGGCCGCCATCCGGGACATTACCCGGCTGCTGGCCACTGGCCGGCTGAGCCATCCGGTGGCCGCGCGGTTCCCGCTGGCGCAGACGGCCGCCGCGCACGAGTACGTCGAGGCCGGCCACGGCCCCGGGAAGGTACTCATCCAGCCGTGACGCGCCGCACCACTATCCGGCTTGACGCGTTTGCCAGACTGGGTGAGGTGGTGATGAGCGATCCAGACACCGGCCAGGACAAGGCCAGCCCGGGGGAATCCGAGACCGGCCGGCTGGAAGCATTCAGCGACGGCGTGCTGGCGGTGATCATCACGATCATGGCCCTGGAGCTGAAGGCACCCGTCGGCGGCGGTTTCCGCGACCTGCGCGAGCGGATCCCGGTTCTGCTGGCCTACATCCTGAGTTTCACCTTTATCGGGGCCTACTGGAACAACCATCACCACCTGCTGCGCGCCGCCCGCCGGCTGACCGCCGCGATGATGTGGGCCAACCTGCACCTGCTGTTCTGGCTGTCGCTGATCCCGGTGCTGACCGAATGGCTCGGGGAGCACTACCGGCAGACCGCCCCGGCCGCGACCTACGCGGTGGTGTGCCTCGGCTCGGGGCTGGCGTACAACATCTTGTCCCTGGCCATCGCGCGCGCCGACGGCCCGGGCTCGCCGGTGGCGGCGACCCTGGGCCGGGACACCAAGGGCACCATTTCCATGGTGTGCTACGCGGCCGCGATCGGGCTGGCGTTCATCAGCCCGTGGATCTCTTACGCGCTGTTCGCGGCGGTGGCGGTGATGTGGTTCATCCCGGACCGCCGCCTGGCCCGGCGCTAGATGAGCACGTGCGCGGGCTCGGGCAGGAACAGCGCGCTGACCTCGTCGTCGAGCTGGCTGGCGGCGTCCAGCCGCCGGATGACGTCCGCAACGGCGACGCCGCGCACCCCGGCCAGGGTGATGGTGCCCTGGTACTTGGTGGTGATGCACCGGTTATCCCGCGCGGCGTGCACCGCCGAGCAGTGCGCGGTGACGTCCGCGGCCAGGTCTGACCAGGCGGGCGAGGCCGCGAACCGGTCCAGGCTGGCCTCGTCGGCGATCACGACCTCCAGCGCCGCCTGGTACTGCCGGTCCAGCGGCCGGGACATCCTGACACCGGGATGATCCAGGGTGACCTCGACCTCCTCGAACAGGTGCCGCCGCAGCTTGAGCACCTCATCGCAGGCGGCCCAGGCTGGCGCGAGCGTCCCGGTCACGAAGCGGCGGAAGTCGCCGGTCGTGACGCCATCCCGGCGCCGCAGGAACAGCAGGTGGCGGACCAGCCCGTCGCGACCACCCGGAGCAGGCAGGCCGGTCCGGTCGCTCACCGTGGCGGTGTTGTCCGCGATGCTGCTGTAGGCGATCAGCTCCTGCAGGAAGTTGATCCCGTCGTCCATCTGGACCTTGGACGCGGCCTGGAATTCGGCTAGGCCCTCCATGGTCACGAAGGTGGCCTCGGGGACACCCCAGAAGTCGTCCCCGGCCGGCGGCTGATGGCTGACCCCGGGCAGCCGCGGCCAGATCGCGTCCTCGAACGAGACGGCGTGCAGGTAGATGCTGCTGATGCCGGGGAAGCGCGCGGGCATCGTGACGTGCGCGTTCAGCCAGTAATCATAGAAGTCGGCGCGGGTCAGGCCGGACCGGGCCTGCAGCGGCATGACCAGGGTCAGGCAGTCGGCGGGCGCGCTGGTGCCGTCGTCTCGTCCCATCTGGGTGCTCCTATCGCCAGTGACCGGAGAGGTCGCCAAACTGTATGCAGTTAAAACTGTATGCAGTTAGCTAGCGGGCGGCAATACCCCGGAAGGCCCGATGTGTGCGGGGCTCGACCGAGGGATTGATCTTCCGGTGGGGCAAGCTAGAGCCATGAAGGCAGCTGACTCGACACAGAACGACTGATGGGACGCTCCCCCGCCGATGCCGTCCAGTGGATGCGGGACGGAACGGCGCTGCTGATGAGCCAGGCCAGCCTGGACGAGGACGCGCTGGCCGCGCCGAGCGGGCTGCCCGGCTGGAGCCGCAGGCACGTCGTCGCGCACCTGGCGGCCAACGCCGAGGCCCTGAACAACCTGGCGCACTGGGCAGCGACCGGTGAGCCCACCCCGATGTACGCCTCGGCGCAGGATCGTGCGGACGGGATCGAGGCAGGTGCCCGGCGCCCCACCGCCGAGCTGGCCACCTGGCTGCACGACTCGGCCGGCCAGCTGGCGGCGGCCCTGAACGGGCTGTCCGCCGAGCAGTGGCAGGCCGAGGTGAAGACGGCCCAGGGCCGGACGGTACCCGCCACCGAGGTGCCGTGGCTGCGCTCGCGCGAGGTCTACGTGCACACGGCCGACCTGGCCACCGGGGTGGGGTTCGGTGAGTTCCCGCCGGGGTTCCTGGCCGCGTTGTGCGACGACATCATCGGAAAGTGGGCGGCCGACGGGGCGCCGCCCGGCCAGCGGCTGGTAGTGGTCGCGGCCGATACCGCGAACAGCTGGGAGCTGCCCGGACCAGGCGTGACCGTGACCGGGCCGCTGGCCGAGGTCACCGCGTACCTGGCTGGCCGGCCGCACGCGCTGCGGACCGCGGACGGGGACCCCGCCCCGGCCCTGCCCCCCTGGCTGTGACCTCAACTACTGGGAAAGGACAGCAGATGAGTGCTCACCGGGAACCCGACGTGATCATCGTCGGCGGCGGCATCGGCGGGCTGGCCGCCGCGCTCGCCCTGGCCCGGGTGGGGCTGGCGGTGCGCGTCCTGGAACGGGCGCGGGAGTTCGGCGAGGTCGGTGCGGGCATCCAGATCGCGCCCAACTGCACCCGGATCCTGCACGAGTACGGGCTGCTGGACGAGGCCAGGCAACGGGGCGTGCTGCCGGAGAACATGGTCATGCGGGACGCCCTGGACGCCGCCGAACTGACCCGCCTGGACCTGCGCGACCTCGAACGCCGGTATGGCTTCCCGTACATGGTCATCCACCGCACCGACCTGCACGGCCTGTTCCTGCAGGGCTGCCGGGACGCGGGGGTGGAACTGCTCACCGGGCAGCACGTGACCGGCTACGAGAACACCGGTTCCGGGGCCCGGGCCCGGCTAGCCGACGGACGCACCGACGGGGCCGGGCTGGTCATCGCGGCCGACGGCCTGCACTCCACGGCCCGGCACCAGCTGGTCGGCGACCCCATCGTCAACTCGGCCTACGTCGCTTACCGGGGCGCCGTCCCGATCGAAGCCGCCCGGCGGAACAACATCGCCGAGGCCGACGTAACCGTGTACGTCGGGCCCCGCTGTCATTTCGTGCAGTATCCGCTGCGCGGCGGGGAGATGTTCAACCAGGTGGCGGTGTTCGAGTCGGCCCGGGTCAAGGCCGGCGATGCCGATGGCGGGGGCCCGGGCGAGCTGGACGCCGCCTTCGCCCGGACCTGCGAGAACGTCCGCCAGGGCATCCCGCTGATGTGGCGGGACCGCTGGTGGGGCATGTCGGACCGGGATCCGGCGGCACGGTGGGTCTACGGGCGGGTCGCGCTGCTCGGCGATGCCGCCCACCCGCCGCTGCAGTACATAGCCCAGGGCGCGATCATGGCCATCGAGGACGGCTGGGTGCTGGCGCGGCACGCCGGGCGGCTGCTCAGCGCATCGGGGCGGGGCCCGGACTGGGACGCGGTGCTGGCCGCCTACCAGGCGGTGCGGGCAGAGCACTGCCGCCGGGTGGTGCTGACCTCGCGGGTCTGGGGCCAGCTGTGGCACCTGGACGGGAGCCGGCGGGAACAGCGCAACGCGATCCTGCGGGCCCGGGACACTCGCGACTACAGCTTCACCGACTGGCTCTACGGGCCGACCGCGCTGACCCCCGACCAGGAACCCGCCCCGTACCGGCCGATCCCGCTGGCGTCCGCGGACCTGACTGTTACGTCTCCTCCGGCAAC
>JBAPYC010000482.1:0-7422 GCA_049284535.1 Streptosporangiaceae bacterium | reverse complement strand
CGAGCAGCTGGTGGTCACTCTGGACACTGTGAAAAAGCACGTCAGCCATGTGCTGGGCAAACTCGGCGCGGCCAACCGCACCGAGGCCGTCGCCCGGGCCCGCCAGCTCAGCCTGATCCCCTAGCCGCCTTCAGCCGATATCCGCTGGCATCGCCATGCCCTGTGCCGCCCGCTGGCACGGCCGTGCCAGCGGGCAGCACCCCCGGCCTGACGCGAGCGGAGTCTCAGGCGATGACGGTGTCGGCGTCGCCGGATAGCAGCAGCTGCGGCACCTGGTCGAAGGCGTACGTGGCATCGGGCGTTAGCGTGAACGTCCAGATCACGTCGTAGCGGTCATCTGGCCAGGACTTCGGGATGACGCTGCCGCTGACCAGCGGCAGCGCGGACGCGAGCGCCGGAATGTGGCCATGCTCCCAGCAGATCAGCACCGGGCGGGGGCCGCTGTTTAGCACGGCGGTGGCGAGTTGCGGCTCTTGTCCCTTGGCGAAGTCGGTCGTTATCCCGACGCCGAGCCGCTCGGAGAGCCCGCGGATCGTCTGATGGGTTCTGTGGTCAGCGGTCTTGCTTGGGTGTCCGTACGAAGGAGAGATCAGCATCTGGGGAACCTGGAGTCCCGCACGCAGCCACCGTGCGTGGGATCGAAGAGTGCCGCCAGTGCGCCGGATCGCTGCCAACCGCGTGGCAGTAGCGAGTGCTCGTTCTGATTGCCCCGGAAATCTACGCCGGAGTGCGCGGCGGGATGCTTGGGTGCGAGGTCCTGTGGCTTCTCACCGTGGCGGATGATGTAGACGGACTCCGGCGGCGCGGATCGACGACTCATGTCAGGAACCCCGTCAAGGGAGCGACCTTGCGTGTCACGACACTCCAGGCTACTGGCTGCGAACGTGTAGGGTTCGCAGCCGGGATCGCCCGCACCAGCAAGTCGCGCGCGATCTATGCCGCCGGGCAAGCCAGGGCCAGGCCCGCACGCCGCGGCGCTGCCCCGCAGATGCCCGAACCCGATGCAGCAGGGCCGGAGCTCGAATCTGACGGACGGGAAAAGCCGGAGAGAAGGCCCGGAGACGGACGCCGCGGGTCATTTGCGGGAGAAGGCCGACGTGATTTCCTGGCTGGATGGATTTACTCAGCGCCAGCTGCTGAGAGTGGCGGCCAGCGCACGGCGGCTGCGGAACAGGTGGCTGCGGACGGCGGATGGTGGTGCAGGTCAGGGCGGCGATCCGGGCATAGGACAGGCCATCGACGTGATGCAAGGTGATCGCGGATTGCTGTGCGGCCGGGAGCGTGCGCATCGCCGCGTGGAGCGACCGGGCGGCGGGGCCCGCTGCGCTGTCTCCGCAGGGCCGGCGCGCGTCCCTGCGGTGCTGCTCGCCTGATCCAGGCTGACCGTGTAGCGGCGGCGGCTGGCCTTATTCAGGGTAGGCCGGTGACGATGGGATGCAGCCAGGTCCCGAACTCGCAGTCGCCGCGGAACCCTGCCAGTCCCCGCCATGCGGCCAGGAATGCGTCCTGTGCGGTGTCCTGCGCGTCCTGGTGATCGTGCACACGGCGAGCGCGGCATGGTAGGCCCGCGGGCCGTGACGGCGCATCAGTTCATCGAAGGCCTGCAGGTCACCCTGCTGACCGTGCCGGACCAGCTCCTGATCCGGGACGGCCGCCGTCCGGGTAACGAGATCACCAGCGGGAAACCGGCAACGCTTCATCCGCTGCGCGCATCCACCGCGGTCAGCGGGCCTTCCCGGCCGCGCTTCGATAGGAAAACAGCCACTGTCCAGGCACCTTCGGTGCGGGGATAATCTCTGCCGCCAGGGTCCCGGAGCAGCATCAAACGCGTATGACCAGCGAGCATATGTCCGTCACCACAACTTTTCAGCCTAGTTCAGTCGCCATTAAGAGACCCGGCGACGGGCCGTCACGGACAGCCCTGCGGGGCGGGGGAGGGCGCGAGGTTCTGGATGAGCGCGTGGACCGACCTAGCGGCAGTAGGGGCGCGTTGCTGTACTTCGCTGATGGCGCTCAGGGGCCACACGGTGTCCGATGCGAACGTCCTTGCCCTGTGCTATCTCCCCTGTCTGTGAAAAGGTCGTGAGAGATCCGGACGAGCACCCGGGACGCCTGCTGTGCCCACGGGCTGTTACCACGACGACGAGCCTGGCGCGGGCGGGAAGCGTGATGGGAGTCGATCATGAGCATCGCTTACCTAGCACAGGCCGGACAGCAACAGCAGCTGGAGTGGCTCGCCGGCGGGACGCTGTCGATCCTGCTCGACAGCGAGGCCACCAAGGGCCAGCTGCTCGTGGCCCGGTCCCACACGAGCGAGGGCGTGGCGTCGCCTTATCACATGCACACCCAAGAGGACGAAGTGTTCATGATGATCAGCGGCAGCGCGCGATTCTGGTGCGGCGAGGAGGAGTCGGAGCTGGCCGAGGGCGGCATCATCTTCCTTCCCAAGAACGTGCCGCACGCCTACCGCATCACCTCGGCGAAGGCCGACATGCTGATCATCTGCACGCCCGGCGGGAACGAGGGCCTGTACCGCTACGCCGGCCGTGACCGCGCGACGCAGCGACCCGACGGATGGGAGATCACGCCCGAGCGCATTGCAGAAGGGGCCAAGATGGTCGGCAGCGTCGTACTCGGGCCGCCGCGCTGACCGCGCGCCGTCGCCAGACCTGCTCGGCCTGGGCCCGACGGCGCCGTCGCTATTGCGAAGTGTTGTTTTGTGGAGTTACCCGCCCGGTCCGCCGTGTTGTGCGCCCGGCTGCCGGTTCCTGTCGTTAGCAGACCTTCCCTGCCCGATGCAGCCTTCCCGCAGATCAGGCGATACTCGGTAGAGCTCACCTCTGGCACCGGACACCAGCGCTTCGACTTCGCCCTTACCGGCTCACCTAGGGTCATCTAGGCGCGTTGATCAAACGTCTCCGGCGCCCTCGGAGGCGGCTCCGAACCATGTCGGCAGGTGGCGGAGCAGGTCGTTCTGGTCTTCGCCGATCCATGCGACGTGGCCGTCTGGTCGGAGCAGGACCGCGGGCGCGTCCAGTTCCCCGCTGACGTCCGCGACGTGGTCGATCCGATCCGTCCATCCTGTCACGGAGAGTTCGCCGGTCTGGTCCAGCAGGAGCCCGCGGCCTTCGCGGGTGAGCTCGTAGAGACGGCCCCGCGACAGAGGGATATCGCGCAGCCGTCTGCCGAGCAGCTCGGGTCCTTCGCCGAAGTCGTAGCGGACCCCGATCGCGGTGATCTTCTCGGCCAGGAAACGGCTGACGTCCTCGAAGTCCATCAGCTCGGTCAGCAGCCGGCGCACGGCCTGCGGGCCGGGCTCGGGGGAGAGCAGCTCGCTCTGGGCGCGGGTGAGGGTCAGCACGTCTTCGGCGACCGGGTGACGCTCGGCGCAATAGCTGTCCAGCAGCCCGTCCGGTGCCCACCCGCTGACCTCGGCGGCGAGCTTCCAGCCGAGGTTGAAGGCGTCCTGGATGCCGAGGTTCAGGCCCTGCCCTCCCAGCGGCGGGTGGACGTGTGCCGCGTCGCCGGCGAGGAGAACCCGGCCCACTCGATATTGTTCGGCAAGCCGGGTGGCGTCGCTGAAACGGGACAGCCAGCGCGGTGAGTGAACGCCGAAGTCGGTGCCCGCGTACGCCCGCAGCTGCGTCCGGAACTCCTCCATGGTCGGCGGGACCGAGTGATCCCCGGCCACGGCCGCCGCGGGCACGACGGCGCGGTGCAGGCCGTTTCCGGCGGGGCCGATGCCGAACCCCTTGTGGGTCTTGCGGACCTCGTCCGCCACCTCGGCCAGCTCGTCCGGCGGCGCGGTCACCTCCACCTCGCCGAGGAGCCACTCGGTCCTGGCAGGCTCGCCGGGGAAGCCGATGCCGAGCAGTCTGCGCACCAGGCTGCGTCCGCCGTCGCAGCCGACCAGCCAGCGCGAGCGCAGCCGTGTGCCGTCGGCGAGCTCGACGCTCACCCCGTCCTCGTCCTGCTCGACACCTGTCACCTCGCAGCCGCGGCGGATCTGTGCGCCGAGCTCGCCGGCCCGCTCGGCCAGCAGGCGATCGGTGACCGGCTGGGGGATGCCGAGGATGTAGCCGTGTGCGGTGTCCAGGTTCGCCGGCCGGGGTTTGTCGATCGCGGCGAAGCGGCCGGCGCCGCCGGGATACTGCCGCCCGTGTGCGAGAAACCGGTCCAGCAGCCCGCGCTGGTCCATGATCTCGATGCTGCGCGGGTGCAGGCCGAGCGAGCGGACCGCCTTGCTCGGCTCCGCGTCCTTCTCCAGCACGAGCACGTCCACGTCGTGCAGCCGCAACTCGCTGGCCAGCATCATCCCCGTCGGCCCGCCGCCGCTGATGATCACATCGACCATGGGAAACCTCAATGCCTAAGCCCACCTTCCGGCCTGCGGCTCCGAAGCGCGGAATCGCCCGGAGCAGTCCCCATTTCCGCAGGTATTCTGGCCGTGGCCAACCATTCTGGTCGTTGGTAGGGGTCTTGCGGCAAGCCCCCTAGCGCTGAGGGCCGAGGACAGTAATTCAGGGGGCGGCCGTGGCGAGTGCGTCGTCGACCCAGGCCCGTAGGGCAGGCAGGGGGGCGGCGCCTGTCTTCCGGGCAGCCACCCGTCCGCCGCGCAGCACCAGCAGGGTTGGGATGGCCTGGGCCTGGAACCGCTGCGAGATCTGCGGCGAGACGTCGACGTTCACCTTGACCAGCTTCACCTGGCCTGCCAGGTCGCGGGTCAGCTGCTCGAGCGCGGGGCTGACCATACGGCAAGGCCCGCACCAGGGCGCCCACAAGTCGACGATGACGGGAATCTTGGCGGCCTCCGCGATCTCATCGAAGGTTGTGTCGTCGGCATCGGTGATCCACGGCAGCGGCTGATGGCACTTGCCGCAGCGGGGTGTCCCGGTCGCCGCGGCCGGCACCCGGTTCGCCTGGCCGCAATGTCCGCACCGGATTAGCCCGCTTGTCATGGCTTCATTATCCCGCTTCGGCACGTCGCGACGGTGCGGGCAGTCCGCCGAATCCGCCACAGTCCGGTCGGCTGCTCCAGGAAACACCCACCCGTGCACCACACTTTCCCTCACGAGCGCTAAAGTGCCGGTACACCTGAGCTGCCTGATTGCACGGCATCCTTGAGTCCCGGCGTTGGACAGTTGTGGCATGCAGGTCACCCCATCTGTCCGTCCTTGCGTGGCTGACGTGCCGCGTCGATCGACGGTTCGCGAAGGCCCGCGACCGGTCTGGCTCATGGGCTGATCATGCAGCGCTTCGCCAGCTGAGAAATCGGCCAGCCTGATCGTTGCCGAGCAGGTCACCGATCTCAGTACGGTCCGCGCAGCCTGAGGAATTAAGTGCGATGGTCACGGCTTCACCGGCTTTATCCCGGCTCGCAACCGAATCAACGTGTACCTGGCTGAGCGTCGCGGACGCGGCTCGACTGGCGCGGATCGCTTGGTCGACCGGTCGGTCGCCGGATCTCGACGGGGGAAACATCCGATCGATCATCGCGGCGACGGCCGTCCCCGCGCTCGCTGGCTGCCGAAGCTGGCGCTCGAACTCATCCCAGCCAGGACCCAATAGGACGACGGGCCGGCCCAGCACAACACAGAACGCGACCTCAGAGTCTGTACCGGGGCCCCCTTTGAGCGCTATGGCGCTGTCGCACAGGACTGCGTTGATGTAGTTGCGCTCATCGTGGTACCCGGTCCTCAAGAGGAATCCGCATCCGCGGGAAGGTGACGCATCCCGGGTGCCGTCTTTCGGCACGCCGATCCACCTCCCGGCTGCGCCGCCCCGGATTGCACGTTCGGCTCCGACGATGGCCTGCTCCTTGACGGACTCATCCGGGATCCCGCTGCCTCCAGTCAGCAGTATGTGGTTGGCCGCTATCTGTTCCCCCAACGAAGAAGCTGTCACGCTGAACGGGTTTGGGCCGCTAGGTCCGAACACTGCGATGATCTTTTGAGCCATGCACACCCCCTCGTCGATACGCAACCTAGTGTGCCGCGTCCACCAATGTTCGCCCTGTCGGTCCGCCGTATGCTCGGTGACATGCTCGCCGCACATGGTCTCCGCGGATGACCCGCGACCGGATCGAGCACCACATCCTCTGGCACTGCTCGCTCCTGTCGAGCAGCGAGCACGCTCTCCTGGCCGAAAGCGAGGACGGCTGCCGATTGCAGGGCGTCGCCGTGCTCCCGCTCGGAGAGCTTCCATGCCATATCGATTACGCCGTCGCCGTTGACCGCTGGTGGCGTCCCAGCCAGGCCCGGGCGACGATCACAACGCCGTCGGGCACCCGGGAGATCGTCCTGCGGTCACATCGCGGGGATGGCTGGGAAGTGGACGGCGAGCTGATGTCATACCTGGACGGCTGCCCGGATGTAGATTTCGGCTGGACACCTGCCACCAACACCGTGCCCATCCGCCGGCTGGGGCTTGACGTCGGCGAGACGGCGAGCATCACCGCAGCCTGGGTGCGGTTTCCTGAGCTCGACGTGGTGGCCAGCGAGCAGCGGTACCGGCGTCTGGCGATCGACCGCTGGCAGTACACCTCTGGCGAGTATGACTACCAGCTCGTCATCGACCCGGACACCGGGCTTGTCCTGTCATACGGCGATGACCTATGGCGAGCTGCGGTTACCGCGTTTCGCTGATCCGAAAGTCCCGCCAGGGCGGCGAGCGGCGGGCTCGAGGCTGCGGGGCCCGGCGCTGCCCAGGCAGCCGCCGCATTCTCGGCTGGTGAAAGGTTCGGGGAGGGCGGCGTGGCGGAACCGCTACCCGGCGGTGCTCCACTCACGTCCATTCGCCGTCGTGATCCGCTGGAAATCCAGGCCCGGGAAGTGGGTCATGCCAATGGACACGTTGCGCCCCTGCAGGGCCGTGAGGAGTTCCTCGCGTGCCCGCAGTGCACGTCGGGCTCGGTCTCGGAAAGGAACGAGATGCCCTTGTCATTGAGCTGCAGTGGATGGTGGACGGCGTCTCCGAGCAGGTAGGCAGCCTCACCGCTGGAAGACACCCCGACCACGTAGTGACCGGGAGTGTGGCCAGGGCTGTGATGTGCACTGACACCAGGCGCGAGCTCGGCGGTTGCCGCGCTGAGGAGACGAAGCACTCCCGCAGCCCTGGCGACCTCAAGCCCCCTCCTGCCCACGAGCTCGCCGGGCGCGGGGGTGGCCGGCGGCATCTCCCACTCGACGGCACTGCACATGACCACCGCATCGGGAAAGAACAGGACACCGCCAGGGGCGACCCACCCGATATGGTCGGCGTGCAGATGAGTGAGGAAGACGGTGCTGATGTCGGCCGGCGCGACACCGGCTGCAGCCAGCGCACCGGGCAGCAGCCCTCCTGTGGCAATCGACTCCGGCGGATCTGTGAGCCCGGCCGCGACGGCAATATCGCCGGGGAACGGGATGCTGGACGGCTCGAGGC
>JBAPYC010000481.1:0-2192 GCA_049284535.1 Streptosporangiaceae bacterium | reverse complement strand
GGGCAGCGGCGGGCTCAGGCGGAACCGGCCGGGGCCCGCCGCCAGCAGGGCCGTGGCCGCGGCCAGGTTGGTCAGCGGCAGCTCGAAGCCGCCCCGGGACGACAGCGGCCCGTTGGCCCGGTGGGTCGTTGCGGCCACGCTCATCGCGCCGATGATGGCCAGCGGACCGGCCGGGTCGGCGGCGCCTGCCGCGGTGAGCACGCCCCCGGCCAGTTCGGTGACCCCGGCAGCGACCGCCATCGTCCGGCCCGGGCGCAGGCCGATCCGGTGGAAGCCGGCTCCGGCCTTCTCCAGGCCCGGGCCACCGAATATGCCGAACAGCTTCTGGGCGCCGTGCACGGCCAGGTAACTGCCGAGCACGAGCCGGGTACCGAGCAAAGCAACGTCGTTGCGCATGGTGTCCTCCTGTGGATAGGCGGTAATGGTCAGGCGTATTCGCCACAGCCGCGGGCGGCGGCCAGCCGGATCATGGCCGCGTTCAGCTGCGCGGCCGCCGGCGGGGCGGGCAGGGGCGACGGATCACTGGCCGCGAACCCGTCCAGGGCCAGCGTCACGAACCGCCGCCAGGCCCCGGGAGCGTCGGCCCCGGTGACATAGGTGATCCCGGCCGTGCCGAACAGCAGCAGCACAAGGTCCTCCCCGGCGAAGTCGGGGCGCAGGCGGCCGGCGGCCTTGGCCCGCTCGATGAGCGCGACGACCCGCTCGTCCGCTTCCCGTCGCAGCTGCTCGACTTCCCCGTCGGCGGACAGCGTCATGCAGAGCAGATCGGACAGCCCGCGGTCCCCGGCCTGCAGCTCGCAGATCCGCAGCACGAACCCGCGGAAGCCGTCCCAGGGGTCCGCGGCCGCCGCGGCCTGCTCGGCGGCCGCCGCGTACTGGGCCACCTTGCCGGCCAGCGCGGCGGCCACGAGCTTCTCGCGGGTCGGGAACCGGCGGTACAGGGTGGCGATGCCCACGCCGGCCCGGGCGGCGATACCCTCGAGCGGCGCCTCCAGGCCCTGCTCGGCGAACACGTCCCGGGCTACGGCCACGATCGCGTCGCGGTTGCGCGCGGCGTCGGCCCGCAGCCGCCGCGTACCGGCCGGAGAGCGCGGATGGCGGTCGGTCACCGTTTCATGGTAGCGATGTGGAGGCGACCCTCCGGACATCGGTAGGCTTTCCGGAGTCATCCCGGCCCGGCCCGGCCCGCGAGCAACGGAGAGAACACCATGGCATCCAGCCCGGTTCCGCAGATCGAAGCCCTCAGGCATTCCCACGAGCTGCTGCGAGCGGCGGTCGAGCCGCTGGACGCCAGCCAGCTCGAGCAGGGTTCGTACGACACCGAGTGGTCGATCGCCCAGGTCCTGTCCCACCTGGGGTCCCAGGCCGAGATCTTCGGGCTGTTCCTGGATGCCGGGCTGGACGGCAAGGAGATGCCCGGGCCTGAGGTGTTCCCGCCGATCTGGGACCGGTGGAACGCCAAGTCGCCCCAGGACCAGGCGGCCGACGGGCTGCGCGCGGACCAGGCCACGCTGGAGCGGTTCGAGGGCCTGGATGAGGAGCAGCGGGCGAGCCTGCGCATGAGCCTGTTCGGTCTGGAGGTCGACGCCGCTGGCCTGGCCGGGATGCGCCTCGGGGAGCACTCCGTGCACACCTGGGACGTCCGTGTCGCGCTGGACCCGGCGGCCACCGTGGCCGCGGACGCGGTCGCGCTGCTCCTCGACGGGCTGGGCCAGCTGGCGGCCCGCAGCGGGAAGCCGGACGGGCAGCAGCGCAAGATCCGGGTGATCACCACCGACCCGGACCGCACGTTCATCCTGGAAACCACCGCGTATGCGGTGACGGTCACCGCCGCGGACGATGAGGGCACCCCGGAGCTGGGCCTGTCGGAGCTGACCCTGCCCGCCGAGGCGTTCGTCCGCCTGGTCTACGGGCGGCTGGATCCCGGCCACGAGCCGGACGCCGAGAACGCCGGCGTCGAGCTCGACGAGCTGCGGCCCCTTTTCCCTGGCTTCTGAGTGCCCCGGCTTCTGGGCTTCACGTCTTCCGCAGGTTCCGGCCGACGATGACGGTGGCCCCCAGCTCCTCGGATACGGCGATGCGGGGGGCCAGGCCGCTGGCGGCAAAGGCCGCCGCGGCGGCCGGCGCCTGGCGCTCGCTGGTCTCGATGAGCAGGTGGCCGCCGGGCACCAGCCAGTCCGGCGCCCCGGCGG